>CAXMPG010000080.1:0-8657 GCA_964195485.1 uncultured Desulfobacterales bacterium | reverse complement strand
CCATAAAAAATCTACCGTTCCACCTTTTGATTTCCCACCAAATTCATCATCATTAATTTCGTACCATTCTTGTAAAGAGCGGTTTACAAAAGTGCCTCTTGATTTTAATTTCTCAATATCTTCATCACTAAATTTACTGTACGGAAACTCTCCGTGACCCACTCCTCCAGCAGAAAAAATGATGTTTTTTCCTAATTGACCGGTGTTATTTCCAATCCCATTTGGGTGTTTTTCTCCCGTAGAAGCCAGTAGTAATCTAGAGGTTTCAATAGCTTGACAAGCCACTACAAAGGTGTTGGCTTTTACAATTACTTCTTCGTTGTTTTCATTGTAATAATGCGCAGAAACAACATTGCCATTTTCATCCGTACTTAATTTAAAAACCTTTGCATGTGGTGTAATAGTGAGGTTTCCTGTTTTTAAAGCAGGGTCTAATAAAGCAGCTCTAGAACTCCCTTTAGCAGCTGATGAGCAGGCATAACTACCACAGTAGTTACTTAGGTAACACGCATTTCTATCTCCTTTTGGTTTTGAAATAATAGCGCGTGCCGTAGGAAATGAGGTATATCCCAATCGGCTACATGCATCATCAATAATTTCGGAAATATGGTTTTCGGCTAATTTCGGATAAGGATAATCAGGTGTAGAACGCGGTTCTAAAAACGAGTGCTCCACTACTTTTCCTGATACTCCAACAATCTCTTCGGTCAGTGCATAAAACGGTTCTAAATCTGCGTAGTTTATGGGCCAATCAGCCACGTTTGCACCTTCAATTTCTCCATACTCTGATAGTAAATTAAAATCGGTGGGTTTGAGTCTATGAAAATAGCCACTCATTAAATTACTCGAACCTCCGACTAAACTTCCGTTCCAAAAATCTCGACCGGAATCATGGGTTGATTTTGCATCCCAATGGTCCTTATGTTTCTTTTCTAAAACATGTCTTTCGTCTTTTAAGTTAGGTGTGTAAACACTTCTACGGCAAACTGAAATCTCATCTTTTGTAAAGTCTTCTTCGGTAAACCAAGGTCCTTTTTCCAGGACTAAAACTTTTTTACCTGCTTTTGATAAAGTGTATGCTATCGGACCTGCGCCTGCTCCGCTACCTACAATACAAACATCTGTTTCTATAATCATAGAGCTATTGGATTATAGGATTGAGACTTTTCAGGTCTTGGGTTTCCAGAAGAGTGTTCTAACCATTTCCAACCCGCTTCATCGGTGTTTGAACCATAAATAGGATCACTTAAAAGAGCTTCAAAAATCAAGGTTAAAGTCACACTCAACCAATTCTCGCCCCAGCCTTCATTGGCCATAATTTGGACCACACTTTCCTTTTCTTCAAAGTCTAAGTCCACGAATTTTTTAGAATAAGTTTCCTCTGCGGTCTCTTTAGTCCATCTAATGCCATCACGTAATTGTTGCAGGCTTTCGGTGTCCTTTTCGGGGTCCATTAAAATCCAAGTGTAATATTGCGCAGCGTTAATATCAATTGCTCCAGGAGAGTTGTTACTCTTAGGAAATAAATGATTTTGAACGGCTATTAGTGTAGCGAAATCTTCATCAGTTAACTGATTATGAATATCGTGTATTGGAATGGCTGAACAGGAAATTGCTGTTGGAATTAAAGCTGTAACAGATATTGCTGCAATACCAAGCAAGAAATGCCGTCTATTTAGATGTCGCCTGTTTGGCTTGATAACTCGTGATCCTAAATCGGCATTAAACGTTTTATTACTCATGAAAATGGATGTCGTTTATGTTTCTCAAAAATATTGGTTTCATTGAAACGAAAAACCATTATCGCATAAAAAAACACCTAAGCAGTAACTTAAGTGTTTTTTCTATAATGATGTGTGTTGAACTATTGTCCGCCACATTTACCTTCACCACATTTTCCTTCTTCTTTTTTCTCTTCTTTCTTTTCAGATTTCTTTTCAGCGTTTTTTCCTTCGCCACATTTGCCTTCTCCGCATTTGCCTTCTTCTTTCTTTTCAGATTTCTTAGCTTTCTCTTCTTTTTTCTCTGATTTCTTTCCTTCGCCACATTTTCCTTCACCACATTTACCATCAAAATCAATGGTGTTCATTGCTAAAAGTTCAGTGGAGTGAGAAGCTTGAGCTGAAAGCTCTTCTACCTGTGTTTCGCTAATTGATAAAAATGCGAATGCACTTAATACTACTGCTCCTAAAACTAAGGCGCTTACTTTAAAAATGTTTTTTGAATTTTTCATAATCTATAATTTAAAATGGTTTTATACTTATTTACACTAACAAACATAAGCGGCTCAATTAATAATAATTGTCGTGGAAAATACAATTTCTATTTTTTTAACGATTAATTGCCGAAATCAATGTTAAATTTGAAACCATAATTAAAACAAGAAATATGAAGAAAGTTTGGAGTTTAGTAGTGATGATGGCTTTAACATCAATGATTTATGCGCAAAACGCAGGCGATATAGTTGGTGTTTGGTTAACCGAAGGCGGGAAATCTAAAGTAGAAGTAATCAAAAAAGATGGTAAGTATCAAGGTAAAATCATTTGGTTAAAGACCCCAAACCGGGAAGATGGTACTGCAAAATTGGATAAAGAAAACGAAGAGGAGTCTTTAAGAAAAAGACCAATACTTGGAATGGAACTTATTAAAGACTTTGAATGGGATGAAGACATTTTCGAAGATGGAACGATCTATGATCCTGAAAATGGAAAAGTATATAGCTGTGAAATCACTTTTGAAAATAAAGACACTTTAAATGTAAGAGGTTATATTGGATTTAGCTTATTGGGCAGAACTACGGTTTGGACTCGCGTGAAATAGCGTGCGATGGTATTGATTTAGATGTAGCATACGAAAGGGCAGAGTTTGAGTTAATATGATATTGTAAACTAAGAAAGCATACGGAAGCCTTCACATTAATGTGAGGGTTTTTTTGTGCTTTATAATTCCAACTCCACCTCAGGGTCCCAAAAAACTTCTTTGAAATCTACAATTTGGTCATTTTTAACTTTGATTCCTTCGGCTTCTAAAAGCTCTTGCATCAAAGTGGGTGTTTCAAAATGGTTTTTACCCGACAAAACACCTAATCGGTTAACTACGCGATGTGCCGGAATTTCAGTATCAGATTTAGTACAGCCATTCATAGCCCATCCAACCATTCTAGCCGATCTAGCCGAGCCTAGATATTTTCCGATAGCACCATAATTAGTTGCTCTTCCGTGAGGAATTAAACGCGCGACTTGATATACTCTATCAAAGAAATCTTTGTTTTTTTCAGAAAGCTTTATGGGGGTCATATTTTTAAGAAATTCTAAATCTTAGGTATTTTATTACATGCCCTACGGCTGCAAATTTGTCTTCGTAATACGTTTTAGTTTGAAGTACTTCGCGCAGCTTATCATCTTCTATTCTATCCAATTCCGCATAAATATCATGCGATACAAATTCTAATGCATATCCGTGTTCTTCAATTTGTTCTAGTGTGTAATTGAAGAAAAATTCATTATCGTGTTTTAAGTGAATTACCGCACCTGGTTTCAAAAATTCACGGTATCTATTAATAAAGAGCGGAGCAGTTAAACGCTTTCTAGCTCTTGTCTTGGTAGGTTGTGGGTCAGGAAATGTTATCCATATTTCATCTACTTCGTCTTTTTCAAAAAAGGAAGTTATAAACTCAATTCGAGTACGTATAAACCCGGCATTATCTAAACCTTCATCTAATGCGATTTTAGCTCCTTTCCATAGGCGAGCACCCTTAATATCAACACCTAAATAGTTAGTGTCTGCATTTTGACGTGCCAAGGCAACGGTATATTCTCCACCTCCACAAGCTAACTCTAAAACCAGGGGTTTATCGTTTTCGTAAAAGTCTTTTTTCCAGTTTCCTTTGATTGAATGAGGTGTAATTGCACCATCATTTTCACTATCAATAATGTCGCTTAAAGCAGGTTCTAGTACATTTTTGAATTTCGCGACATCCGCAAATCGATTCAGCTTGTTTTTATTCGACATCCTATAGAGAATTTTTTGACAAAAATAGTCGCATTGAACTCTTTTGTCGTGTGTTTGGATTTAATTTGTGAAAATCAAAGTGTTGTTACATAAAACTATATTGATCGCTCCGTTAAATTGGGGATTAGGACATGCATCTAGATGTATGCCAATAATCAATGCATTGTTAAAAAATGGACATCATGTTATTCTTGCTTCTGATGGGGTAGCGTTGGAGTTATTGAAACAAGAGTTTCCGGATTTAATTATTGAAGAGTTACCTAGTTATGGGGTGACTTATCCTGAAAATGGGAATTTTATTTGGCATGTAGCAAAGTTGATTCCAAGTATTTTAACCGCGATTAAAGCGGAGAATAAGAAGTTAACGGAACTGGTTAAAACGTATGGTATTGATGTGGTTATTTCTGATAACAGGTACGGGATGTATAATGCGAATGTAAAGTCTATTTTCATGACCCATCAAATCAAAGTTGCCTCTCCAATGGGTGAAGGTGTTTTGGCTACTATTCAGAAAAAGTACTGGCAAAATTTTGATGATTTATGGATACCTGATTTTGCAGGTGAACCTAATGTTTCAGGAAAGTTATCTCACAACGAAATAGTGCCCGAAACGGCTAAATACTTGGGGAGCCTGAGTAGATTCACGACTGAATTAATCAGCATAAAACCAGAAAGTCTAACACTTGATTCTGGTTTTGTTTTAGCGGTAATCTCTGGCCCAGAGCCTCAACGAACGGTGTTTGAAAAGATCCTTTTTAAGCAGTTATCATCCATACAAAAACCAGTGATAATAGTAGGAGGTAACCCAAATTCAGCCGAAATAAAAACGAGTAAAAATATTACTCACTATTCTTTTTTGAAGGCCGCTCAACTAAAGTGGCTGTATCAAAATGCGGACGCTATTATTTCTAGGTCTGGATATTCTACTATTATGGATTTAATAGCGCTTAAAAAGAAGGCTGTTTTAGTTCCAACTCCAGGGCAAACAGAACAAGAATACTTGGTAGATCACCTCAAAAGCACCGGCTTGTTTTATGCCGTTAGCCAGCATAATTTTCAAATTAATAAAGCCTTAATTGGTTTGAATTCCTTACCCGAAAATAGGGAGTTTATAAGCTCAAAAAATGAGGCGTTGTTTGATCAAGTAATTAATAGTATTTAATTCAATAAACATCAACAATTGAGCGTGAAAAAACAATCTTTGCCCGCGCAAATCGTTTGGTACAAAGACTAACTTTGTTTACGCAGTTTTAGAATCAAATTGCAATTCATTTATTATTGAAAATCACCACTTTATGACGAACAGAAATTTCGTTCTCTCCACCATATTCTTTTTGTTTTACTTCGTTCAAGTAAACGCACAACCTACTTCGGCCGATTCTTTAAATATAGATAGCTTGGCTATTGATAAAGGTGATGCCGTAGTATTTGCCTTAGACCATATGGCTAAGGTTCCTTATTTGGAATACAACAAGGTAGATACCAATAGAGAAAAGTTAAATGTTTATGGGTTTGCGGCAGATAGTGTTCCAAGGTATGATAGCGCACATTATGCGACCATACTGGATTCTATGGATCAATTAACGCCTTTTGATTTAGTGTATAATGATAGAACGGCTGCTTTTATTCGGTTGTACTCGATAAAAAGAAGAAAACAAACTGCGCGATTATTGGGATTACAACATCAATATTTTCCGATGATGGAAGAGTTGTTAGCCAAACACGAAATGCCTTTTGAACTAAAATACCTATCGGTAATTGAATCCGGATTAAATCCTAAAGCACGTTCCCATGCGGGAGCAGTTGGCCTTTGGCAATTTATGTATGCAACGGGTAAGATGTTTGATTTGCATCAGAATTCGTACATGGATGAACGTATGGATCCTATTAAATCTACTGAAGCTGCTTTGAAATATTTGAAGTACTTGTACAAAATGTACCATAAATGGGATTTAGCTTTAGCCGCCTATAATTGTGGACCTGGAAATGTAAATAGAGCGATGCGTAGATCAGGAACTACGGATGGAAATTATTGGGATTTGTATCCATATTTACCACGTGAAACCCGAGGATATGTGCCTGCGTTTATTGCAGTAAATTACGTAATGAATAATGCGGCTGCGCATAATCTGTATCCTGTAATGCCAAAATCTACCTACTTTGAAACGGATACGGTTCACGTAAAACAAGCGGTTAGCTTTGAGCAATTAGCCGAGAATCTGGATATGCAGATTGCTGATATCGCCTATTTTAATCCTACGTATAAATTGAATTACATTCCTGCGTATAGTAACAAAACAGCCATTTTATATTTACCTAGAGAGAAGGCAGAGTTGTTTGTGCAAAACGAAGATTTAGTATACGCTTTAGCTAAAAAAGAAAAACCTAATCAAGGTAAAGAAGTCAAAAAATTCAGTGAAGACCGTGTAGTTTATAAGGTGCGTTCGGGTGATTATTTAGGTAAAATTGCGAATCGTTATCATGTAAGCGTTTCCAGTATAAAAAGATGGAATGGATTGAAGAGTAATAATTTACGTGTGGGTCAAAAATTGATAATTTACCCAAAAGGAACGTACAAAGCTTCTACTTCAACCAAAAAAACTACGCCTAAAAAAACGGTGACTACTAAGACGGGAAATTATACGTATTACAAAATTCAATCGGGTGATACCTTGTGGGACATTGCGAATGCACAAGGGGTTTCTATTGAAAGGCTAAAAGAGTGGAATTCGAGTTTAACGGATAAAAACCTAAAAGTTGGCACGAAAATTATAGTAGGAGCTGCGTAATAAAAACTGATTAATCATGCGTTATATAAAATTAGTACTCATATTATTTTCTATTGGTTTAGTGGCCTTTTCATCCTGTAAAGGAGACGAAAAAGCGAACAATATGTTAATGTCGGTTTCTGGTAATCCGGGAGAAGTTATTCTGGTTGCTACCTCAAATCAGTGGGATGGTAAAATTGGTGAAACTGTGCGTTCGCATTTTCAAAAAGCAGTTTATGGAATGCCTCAAGAAGAGCCTCTTTTTGATGTAGTGAGAACGAATGGGAGTGATTTTGAACGTGTCTTTAAAACCTTTAGAAACGTAGTTATCATTGAAATTGACACGGGTAGATTTAGTAAAGGAGAAATCCAGTACAGAAAAGATATTTGGGCTAGAGGGCAGTTGGTGATTAAGATTATTGGTAGTTCACGAGATGAAATAGTTGACTTGTTTAATGAAAATGCATCTCAAATGGTTCGAATTATTCAAACCAAAGAGTTTAATAGGTTGTATGCTAAATACAGCGCTAAGCCGAATACTTCGATTCAAAAAAGTTTACTGACTGATTTAAATATTGAAGCTTCGATACCAAAAGAAGCTGTTGCAGCAACAGGTGATTCTACGCATTTCTGGTTAAGAATTGAACGTGAAAAACTGAAAGGTGGATATCAACATCAAATCAGCCAAGGATTGCTGATTTATAAATTTAGATATACGGCTAAACAGCAATTTTTAGATAGTAACTTATTTGAATTAAGAGACTCTATTCTTAAGGCTTTTATTCCTGGACCAACGGATGGAAGTTACATGACAACCGAGTACAGATATGAGCCACCAATTACAAAAGAGATGGATTTTCAAGGGCATTTTGCGAAAGAGATTCATGGGTTATGGCGCATGGAAAACGATTTCATGGGTGGGCCAATAGCGACTTATTTTGTATTGAACGAAGAGGAAGGAATGATTTACAGTATCAACGCATATGCCTTTGCTCCTCAATTTGATAAACGAGAATATTACCGAGAAATTGAAGCTATTGCGCGATCAGTAAAGTTTAAGAATTAAGGGGTGTACTAGCACTGGATTTGGTTTGAATTCCAGTATAGGTAAGGAGTCTAAAACCCTACCAAATCTAGCATTTTGATGACCTCAATGTTTCCATCGGTAAAGCCCGCAATACCGGGAACTCCTTCTTTTTTTCGAAAAATAACACCGTCAATAATAAAGCCAGCCAGTCCGGAAGTATTTTGTGTGCCTTCTCCTGAGCGGCCAGCTCTTCCGGCTATACCTGCGCGGCTTTCCATATTAAATTGACCTATGTAGAAATGGGCAGATTCAGAAATGAAGAGCGTTATGTCACCGCCTTCCGCTCCATTACCCGCATTACCGCCATTGCCTCCTTATATAGGTGCCTCCATCAGCTCTTCTACCACCAGAACCGCCATTTCCACCATGACCTCCATTACCGCCATTGGCAAGTATAGTAACCGTTTTAGTGGCGTTAAGCATTGTTTTACGCGTTACGTATGGCGTGGTAAAAGTGCATTTGAGGTATGGTGTGGCATTTACAAGAGTGTCGGTGATATTTACTTCCACGTCATTCCCATCTCTACCATGTTGCCCTGAATAACCGTTTCCTCCAGAGGTGCCCGAGATTGAATCTCCTCTTGCATCGTTACCGTTGTACCCACTTGAGCCTGAGTTGCCACTTCGGCCGCTAGCGTTAAAAACAAAGTTGCTGTTGTAGTCGATTATGACTTGCTTGGTGTCTGTAATGGTTTGAGAATTATTAGCTCTGATTTTTACGGTTACGGTATCAGGAATTCCAGTAAATTCTAAATTTTCGTTTACTAAAACGGTTTTTGATTCGTAGTTAA
>CAXMPG010000079.1:0-23803 GCA_964195485.1 uncultured Desulfobacterales bacterium | reverse complement strand
CCGATAGTATAAAGACGGAGAAATTAACGATTGTTGTTTCATCTATTGGGTATCAAACCACTGAAATCGTATTTGATAGAACCATTACCCAATCAGGTGAATTTGTTTTCGTGATTGCCAGTACAGAAGTCTTTATGGGAGATGTGGTAATCATCAAGAAAAAATGGTGGCAACGAAAAAGAAAGTCTCACAGAAGGTTATAATGGTTAAGTCCCCTCTCTAAAGTATTGATTGAAATGTATTTTTAAGCTTTATCCTTATAATAAGCATGTGCTAAAAGAACATCCATAGGAACGATTTCTAAAGTGCGTTCATTCGTAGCTTCCAAATAAACCTTAGGTGCGGCATTATGGTTTACAGCTTGTAAAAACCGTGCAGCCACCAAACACCATTTATCTCCTGGCTTAACTCCAGCAAAATTATACTGCGGAATTGGGGTAGATAAATCATTTCCTGTCGCCTTTGAAAAGGCTAAAAATTCTTCGGTAGCAATTATGCATACACTATGCAAGCCTTGGTCTTGTTCATTTACACTGCAAGTTCCATCTCTGAAAAATCCGGTTAAAGGGTTATTACTACAGGTAGCAAGTGGTTGGCCAAAAACATTTAATGTATCCATAATTTCGTTAAATTTTTCGAATGTAATAAAATTAGATGCGATTTTTATAGGATAGATTGATTTAATTAGTTTCGCGATCTCAAATTTTTCAATATGATTTCGGTAGATGCAATTGGTGTAGAGTTTAGTGGACACACTCTTTTTAGTGATGTTTCATTCGTGGTTAACGATAGCGATAAGATTGCCTTAATGGGTAAGAATGGCGCAGGAAAATCAACTATAATGAAAATTATGGCTGGAGTTCAGAAGCCTACAAACGGATTTATTAGAGCGCCAAAAGATGCGATAATTGCCTATTTACCGCAGCACTTATTGACGGATGATGATAGTACCGTTTTTGAAGAGGCGTCAAAGGCATTCAAACAAGTGTTTGAAATGCGTGATGAAATGGCCCAATTAAATAAGGAACTCGAAACACGTACAGATTATGAATCTGATGCGTACATGAAAATTATTGAAAAGGTAACCGAAATAGGAGAGAAATTCTACGCTATTGAAGATGTAAACTATGATGCCGAAGTAGAGAAAGCATTGCAAGGACTGGGCTTTGTACGTAGTGACTTTACCAGACCCACTAGCGAATTTAGTGGAGGTTGGAGAATGCGTATTGAATTAGCAAAAATATTACTTCAAAAACCCGATTTAATTCTACTGGATGAGCCAACCAATCACATTGATATTGAATCGGTGGTTTGGTTAGAAGATTTTTTGATTAACAAAGCCAAAGCGGTAGTGGTTATTTCTCACGATAGAGCTTTTATTGATAATATTACCAATAGGACCATTGAGGTTACGATGGGTAAAATTTACGATTATAAAGCCAAGTATAGTCACTATTTGACATTGCGTGAAGAAAGACGCTCGCATCAAGTAAAAGCATATGAAGAGCAACGTAGGTTCATTGCCGATAATCAGCGATTTATTGACCGTTTTAAAGGCACGTACTCGAAAACGAACCAAGTTAATTCTCGGGAGAAAATGTTATCTAAGCTCCAAATAATTGAGATTGATGAGGTAGATAATTCTTCATTGAAATTACGTTTCCCTTCAGCACAACGTTCTGGTGATTATCCTGTTGTGGCAGAAAACTTATCTAAAAGCTACGGAGAAACAGTGGTGTTCAATGAGGCCAATATGAGCATTGAACGCGGACAAAAAGTGTCGTTCGTAGGGCGAAATGGAGAAGGGAAATCTACCATGATTAAAGCCATTATGGGAGAGATTGACTTTGAAGGTAAATGTGAGTTAGGTCATAATGCCAAGGTGGGTTATTTTGCGCAAAATCAAGCTTCTTTACTGGATGAATCGTTAACTGTTTTTCAAACGGTGGATGAGATTGCGAAAGGAGAGATTCGTAAGCAAATCAAAAATATTTTAGGTCGCTTTATGTTTAGTGGCGAGGAAATTGATAAAAAAGTAAGCGTGCTTTCTGGGGGAGAGAAAACCCGTTTGGCAATGGTGAAATTATTACTGGAGCCTGTAAATGTTTTGATACTGGATGAGCCTACCAATCACTTAGATTTAAAATCGAAAGATGTGTTGAAAGAAGCATTGCAGAATTTTGATGGAACGCTAATCCTGGTTTCTCACGACAGAGATTTCTTACAAGGTTTATCAGAGAAAGTATTCGAGTTTAAAAACCATCGGGTAATTGAGCATTTTGAATCGATTGATGACTTCTTAGAAAGAAATCGTTTAGAACATTTGAAAGACTTGGACCTGTAAGTTATTGTTAACCAATTTCCATCGCGTAATTTTTGCGAAGTAAGGAAGTTCGCAAATAAGAAAATATGTGTTGATAAGACGGGGATGCTTATCAAGTTATCTTGTAAATATGTACAGATAGGAGGCCCAATAGTGTTATTTTCGCCAGAGGAAGCTAAGCATCAATTCTTAGTTTTTAGACTTTGTTTTATTGAGTGGTAAATATGTTAAGAGGTAATAGTTCATTTTCGGGTAAAGTAGTGTGGATAACTGGAGCTTCTTCAGGAATTGGAAAGGAGACTGCTATTCAAATAGCGGCTCAAAAACCAACGCTCATTTTATCTGCAAGAAATGAATCTGCGCTAAAAGAAGTTGCGGCTATTTGTGAAGCAAATGGGGCAAAAGCAGAAGTTGTAGTCCTAGATTTAGCCAACCAAGAAAGCATTCAATCAGCCGTTAGCTATGTGTTAAAAACGTATCCTAAGTTAGATGTTGTATTTCACAATGGCGGGCTAAGCAGTCGTTCATTAGTTCATGAAACGCCAATCGAAGTAGATAGAAAACTAATGGAAATAAATTATTTTGGTACAATCACACTTACCAAGTTGTTAATTCCTAGGTTTATGGCTCAGAAATCTGGTCATTTTGTGGTTACAACTAGTATAGCGGGTGTTTTCGGATTTCCATTAAGGTCTTCTTATTGTGCCTCAAAACATGCGCTTCATGGCTATTTTGATACCGTACGTGCAGAACTAGTAAATTATAATATTGATGTCACCATTGTTTGTCCGGGTAGAATACATACTGATATATCTAAACATGCTTTAGATAAAGAGGGTAATCAAACAGGTAAGATGGATGATGGTCAGAAACAAGGAATGGCCGTTGAACGTTGCGTTAAGCAAATGCTAAACGCAACTAGAAGAAAAAAGAAAGAGATTTACATTGGTAATGAAGAGATTTTGATGGTGTATTTTAAAAAATATATTCCGTCATTGTATTACAAATTAGCATCTAGTGTTAAACCAGATTAATGGAAATGGGAGAGAAAAAGGTCATTAGTGGCATTCAGCAGATAGGTATTGGCGTAAAAGATGTGCATGAAGCATGGGCGTGGTACCGAAAGCATTTCCATATGGATATTGAGGTTTTTGAAGAAGAAGAAGTGGCTAAATTGATGCTTCCTCATACCAATAATAAACCTATTCCAAGAGTTGCTGTGCTTGCAATGAATATGCAAGGTGGTGGCGGATTTGAGATTTGGCAACAAACTAAATACACGCCTCAACCTCCTGATTTTGAATTGCAGTTAGGCGATTTAGGAATTCATGTATGCAAAATGAAGTGTCGTGATGTTGCCGCTTTTTACGCAGAGTGTACCGGAAATGGCGTAGAGATTTTAAGTGAGTTAAAAAAAGACCCTGCTGGAAAAGAAACTTTTTTCTTGAAAGATCCATTCGATAATATTTTTCAAATTGTTAGTTCAAACAGCTGGTTTAAAAAAGAAGCATACCTATCTGGAGGTACAACTGGCGTTATTATTGGCGTAAGTGATATAGAAAAATCCTTACTTTATTATCAGGATATTTTAGTTCATGATGAAATTGTTTATGATGAAACGGGAGTCTTTGAAGATTTAAAAGGTGTTCCAGGTGGCGGTTCTAAAGTAAGAAGAGTCTTGCTTAGAAATAGCCAGTCTAGAAAAGGGGCATTTGGAAAATTACTTGGGGATAGCGAAATGGAGTTAATTCAGGTGCTTGACCGAGAGCCACAGCCTATTTATAAAGGTAGAATTTGGGGTGACTTAGGATATATACACTTGTGTTTTGATACCAGAGGTATGGATTTACTAAAAGGAGAATGTGCTTCAAATGGTATTGAGTTTACTGTAGACAGTGCAGATAGTTTTGATATGGGAGTAGCTGCCGGAAGATTTGCTTACATAGCAGATCCGGACAATACTTTAATTGAGTTTGTGGAAACACATAAGATTCCAATTATTCAGAAATTGAATTGGCATATCAAACTTGAAAAAAGAGATCCTGAAAAGCATTTACCTAATTGGATGGTAAATACACTTTCTTGGAAAAGAAAAAAGGACTAGGGAGGAAATTCCTAGTTCAAAGTAACATATGTTTTATAGAGATTTCTCAGGTTAGTTCTATCTTAGATATTCATCTTATCAATCACCGCTAAGAAAGTCTCAGGCTCTGGTCTAACTCTATAATTATCGGTTAAATCAGCAAAGGCAATTCTTCCTTTTGGGTCTGTAATTACTACAGTCGGCATTACGGTATCACTATCAAAACCGAGTGCTTGAAATCCTGCAGGAATACCGTTTTCAGATAAAATGCCTAGCTGATGTGCCACTTCATTGTCTGTATCCTGTAAATAATGAAATCCTAAATCGTATTTTTTTGAAAGTTTTTCGGAATAGTAATGTGGCTGCGGACTTACAAAAACCATGTTCACCCCACGGTCTTCTAATTCTTTATACTGTCCAGCAATTTCTTTGATTTGCGCCATACATAAAGGACACCAATTTCCTCTATAAAACAAATAAATGGTTGGGTTACCGAGAAATATACGCGATGAAATTTTCTCTTTAGAGGTGTTTTCCAGTACAAAATCAGGGAGCATCTTACCCACTTTTAAAATTTCTGTTTCACGGTCTTCAAATACCGAGTACCATTTGATATAAATAATCCATCCAATGGTTAATAGCACGTTTAAAGCGACTCCGTTTAAATTAAAATCGCGTAAAAATGCGGATGAAATAACACCCATTAAAAATCCAATTAGAATCGATATTGTATACCCGCTCACACTTGCGGTTGTTCTAGCTTGTGAAACAATAAACAAACCGGCAAAGAAGATGACCACGGTGATGCTGGTAAGAAACTGGCCTAAATTATCAACAGATATTCCATTTTGATACAGATGTAGACTACTGTCGTAAAGGCTGTATATGGCTATTAGAGGAAGTATCGCTATGAATATTGATTTAGATAAATTTTTCATTTCAAAATTTCTTTTTACAAGTGTACATATTAAAGGAGGTTTTAATTGTCATCCCAATACCTTATTAGTAGAATTCGGTGAAGCTTTATTATTATTGCACTGGAATTTATGAAGTCAAATCAAAAAAATAAAACACGGGAATTTTTAAAGAAATTAAAGCCATTTTTTGATTTTAGCATCAAAAACTTGGAGGATGTAATAAGTGTTCTTGCAGGACTATCTATTTTTTCTATTATTGTTTTTGGAGCGTATTTTTCTGATATTACCTATGACGAGGCGTATACCTATCTAAACACGGGACGAATTCAGGATGTTTGGAAAATTTACCTCTTTCGAATTGCAAATACCCACTTGTTGAATTCTTTGTTAATGACGGTGACTACTTTGTTTTTTCCTTATGCCGACTTCGCCTTAAGACTTCCGAGCGTTTTGATATCAGGTATTTATGTGGCGATTTCCATTTCATTTTCTAAAAAGTTTAAAAACAGATTAGTTGTCTTGGGGTTATTACTACTGTTTTACTATGTGGTGGAGTATATGACTTTAGCGCGTGGCTACGGTATGAGTGCTACATTTATTTTGGCGGCTCTTTTTGTTTACAAAGAAAAAAATCAGTTTTTACAGTATCATATATGGGTGGTCTACCTTTTTATGCTGGCGTTGTATGCAAATTATGTCGCTATTGTACCCTTTGGGATAATGGTGGCGTACATGTTTGTGGTAGATTTTAAATTCAAACTTCCAGAAATATCTTTAAAGAATAAACGATGGATAATTGGATTAGGAGGACTCGCCTTATACGGCTTTTATTCGGTCACTAAAGCCGGAAAGCCGCTATACGGAGCTTATACGCAAACATTTTTTGAAGCAGTTCCCCAAGATGTTTTGGTACGATTTTTTGATGTAGATTCCTTACCTATTCAAATGGTAACCATAGGAACGATTCTCGTAACAACAGTTATCATTGGTTTGTACCTCATTTACCGAAAAACAAATCCGGTAGGAATGATTACGGTAATCACCTTTTTAGCCATTTTTCTAGTATCTTGGGTAGGTAGTAAACCATTGCCAACTGGAAGAGTCCTCGTGCCGTATTGGCCAATGTTTGTTTTCGCAATTGTGGAGGTATTGGAGATTATTACCGATAAATGGAAAATTCCGAAAGTTTTAACTAGAATAGTGAATCTTGCTTTTTTTGGCTTTTTAGTTTTTAATTTTCAATCTCAATTAGAGATTTCGAACCACCTTCAGACAAAGAAGACCCAGTGGAAAATCCCTCTTAGAATTATGTCCGATTATGGTAAGGAGTTTTTTCCTGATGATAAGTATTACATAGAAAAGGATAATTATCATGGTATTATTAAGGAGAGACTAATGGCCCTTAAGCCTACTACAGAAACAGATATTGGAACCGTGAAAATAAGAACGTATTCGGAGTTAATGCTAATTGCGTTGAATTTTGATAATGATTCTGAAGGCGTTAAAATTTTTCGAGAAGTTTCAAATGAGTTTGAATTAGTATACAGTGATACTATTACTTTAGGAACGGGGAGTTACTTGCTTGACGAGAATACCGCGTTTTTATTGCCTTTCCCAGCAATGGAAGGTCAAACCTTAAAGATTGGCGATACGGACGGAGTGTGGAGTCAGTCGTTTGAAATCCCACAAGAAGTTGCCCTTTAATATCCCTTAGAAAATAAACATACGCTCTAATTTGAGCTTCGCTTTTTATCAAAATTAAAAAGCTTGTATTTAACCTAGGTTGGCCTAATTTTGCCGCATGTTAGAAGATAAAAATCAAGGTACTTCCAACCTTGACGAGTTGGGAGAATTTGGGCTAATAGAAAGCTTAACCAAATCATTTGAAATAAAGAACTCCACTACCGTTTATGGTATTGGTGATGATGCTGCGGTTGTAAATCATGGCGATGAAGAAGTCGTAATTTCTACTGATATGTTGGTAGAGGGTGTGCACTTTGATGTAACCTATGTTCCTCTAAAGCACCTAGGATATAAGGCTGTCGTGGTTAATTTATCTGATATATACGCCATGAATGCTATTCCTAAGCAGGTAACCGTTTCTATTGCGGTATCCAGTCGTTATTCGGTAGAGGCATTACAAGAAATTTACGAAGGTATTTACCGAGCATGTGAGTTTTACAATGTAGATTTAGTAGGTGGAGATACTACCTCGTCTTTAAAAGGGTTGGTGATTAGTGTAACCGCTATCGGTTCGGCTAAAAAAGAAAACTTGGTGTATCGAAATGGAGCATCTGAGAATGATTTGATTTGTGTTTCGGGCGACTTAGGTGGAGCCTATATGGGATTGCAAGTGTTAGAACGTGAGAAATCAGTGTTTAGAGAAAACTCAGATATGCAACCTGATATGACCGGTTTTGAATACGTACTAGAACGCCAATTAAAACCAGAGGCTCGTAGAGATGTGGTGAAGATTTTGGCTGAAATGCATATTAAACCAACTTCTATGATTGATATATCAGATGGTTTGGCTTCAGAAATCATGCATTTATGTAAGCAAAGTGACGTTGGCGCTCAAATTTATGAAGAGAAAATCCCGATTGATTACCATACCTATAAAGCTTCAGAAGACTTTAATTTTAACGCCACAACTGCTGCGTTAAACGGAGGAGAAGATTATGAGTTGTTATTCACTATTTCACAAAAAGATTTTGAGGTAATGAAAGGAATTCCTGGAATTTCGATTATTGGTCATATAAGTGATAAAGAAGCAGGAATAACAATGGTTGCACGTGGTGAACAGGTTATAGAATTACAAGCGCAAGGGTGGAATGCTTTTCAGGGTAAATCAGAGTAATTAGAATTTGTCTTAGAGAAGAAATTTCGTTTATTTGTAATACCAACAAAACAGACATGGAAGAAGAGTTAGAAATGATATTTGATATGGCCAAAGAGCAAATGGATCTCTCTATTGATCATTTGAAAAAGGAACTATTAAAAATTAGAACTGGACGTGCAAACCCGGTAATGTTGAGCGGGGTTATGGTTGATTATTATGGCTCAAAGACGCCACTTAGTCAAGTTTCAAACGTGAATACACCTGATGCGCATACTTTAATGATTCAACCGTTTGAGAAATCTTTGTTAAAAGACATTGAGAAAGCGATTGTGAATTCAAACTTGGGTTTGAATCCTTCTAATAACGGAGAGATGGTAATTATTAATGTGCCCGCTTTAACCGAAGAGAGAAGAAGAGATTTAGCTAAACAAGGTAGGTCAGAAGGTGAACATGCTAAAGTAAGTGTTAGAAATGCACGTCACGAGGCAATGCAAGAGCTTAAAAAGTTAAAAGACGGGCATTTATCAGAAGATATGGCGCGTGATGCAGAAGAGGAAATTCAAAAAAGAACAAATAATCATTCTGCTTTGGTAGAATCTCTTGTTTCTGAAAAGGAAATAGAAATTATGAAAGTATAACTGGAAATCGGGAAACCGAGATTTAAATATTTTAAAAACCGCTATTTGATTACAATCAAATAGCGGTTTTTTGTTTTTGTTATTTACGGGTTATTATTCCTGAAGTAGATTATTTATTGGCTTTACTTCATCATATTTAACTAGGCGTTTAAAATTATTTCACCATGGTTTGAAAAACATCCCAAATCGGTATATTTGACCCACATAAAAATGGATTAATGAAGATGCGCTCAAGAGTTTTAATGATTTATACCGGAGGTACTATCGGTATGGTAGAGGATGTAGACTCCAAAGCACTTCACCCATTTGATTTCAGTCAAATTACAGCAGAAATTCCGGAGTTGAATAAAATGCAAAGTGATATAACCACCATTGCATTTGAGAACCCAATTGACTCTTCGGATGTTTCTACAAAGGACTGGAATAAATTAGCCGAGTTAATAGAATCTAATTACAATGATTTTGATGGGTTTATTATCCTTCATGGTACGGATACGATGGCTTACACGGCATCGGCACTGAGTTTTATGTTAGAAGGATTGAATAAACCAGTCATACTTACCGGGTCTCAATTGCCAATTGGTGTGCTACGTACGGATGGTAAAGAAAATTTATTATCCGCTATTGAAATTGCGGGTGCTAAAAATGAAGAGGGCCGCCCAATGGTTGGTGAAGTAGCTATTTATTTCGAGTATAAGTTACTTCGTGGAAACCGTGCCCAGAAAACAAGCACGATGCATTTTGATGCGTTTGAGTCTCCTAACTTTAGAGATTTAGCGGAAGCTGGGGTAAATATTGAATATAAAAATCATCATATTCCTCCGTTTGGGAATGGGGATTTAAAAGTGACTAAATTATCGGAACAAGGAATCTTTATTTTACCTGTTTTCCCAGGTATGTCAGAAAACCAAGTTAGTGCGGTTCTGAAAAGTAAGCGAAACTGGGCTATTCTATTAATTACATTCGGAGCTGGAAACGTGCCTCAATTATCTTGGTTTGTGGAAGGATTAAAATTAGCGGTTGAAGAAGGTAAAGTAATTGTGAATATCACCCAATGTCAAAAAGGTAAAGTAAACATGAGTCTATATAAAAACGGGCGTGTTTTAAAAGACATGGGCATTATTAGTGGAAGTGATATGACTACAGAGGCCGCTTTGACGAAGCTGATGTATTTAAGAGAGAAAAATTTGACTTTAGAGGAATTGAAAAACCAATTTGAAATTTCGCTTCGTGGCGAATTGACCTTATAGAATTATGGCTAGAAAAAAATCGAAACCTCAAAGTGTTGAAGTATTACAGACGGAGCTGGATGAAAGTGTTAAGCCAGCTGGTTTTACCTCAGCGGTAGAGATGAAGTGGAAGGTTCTTTTGTTTCTTTTTGGCTTTTTGCTGTATGCGAATACCGCAACATTTGATTATGCCTTAGATGATAAAATTGTAATCGTATCTAACCAAATTACTACGCAAGGATTTGGTGGTGTTGTAGATCATTTCTTTTATGATTCAATGGATGGGTTTTGGGCTGCGCAATACGGAATCTCCGTTGAAGACCTAAATAAACAAGCTTTGGTGGCTGGTGGTAGATACCGTCCGTTGTCATTAGTGACGTATGCTTTAGAGTGGGAGCTTTTTGGTGAAAACCCAGGATTAAGCCATTTAATAAACGCCATTTTGTATGGGTTAACAGGATTGATTTTGTTTCTGTTTCTTTTACGATTATTTCCAAATAAGAATAAATTGATATGGCAGTCTATTCCTTTTTGGGCCACATTACTATTCCTTGCTCATCCATTACATGTAGAGGTAGTTGCCAATATAAAAAGTAGAGATGAAATTTTAAGTCTTTTGTTTGGGTTGATATCCTTAAACTACATCATAGACTACACCAAGACAAAGGAGCTGAAAAACCTGACCTTAGCTGGGGTGATGTTATTTTTAAGTTTACTTTCCAAAGAAACGACTATCGCTTTTGTTGCCTTGGGGCCACTAATGTTATACTTCTTTAAATTAGGAGATTCAAAAGCATTGAAATTATCTTTTGCATGGCTATTCGGTGCAGGTCTTTTATATACGGTAATCCGATTTATGGTAATTGGCTCACCAGACGAGGACATTGTAGGTGAATTAATGAATAGTCCTTTTTTAAATGCAACAGAAGGAGAGCGGTTAGCTACCATATTTTTAATATTAGCTGCGTATGTGAAATTAGTGTTTTTCCCATTCCCATTAACGCATGATTATTATCCGTATCACTTACCTTTCTTGCCTGAAGAGGCCCATTATGCCACATGGAGTAGCTTAGGCGCTATAGCTGGAGTATTGATAATGGTAGGTTTGGCAGTTGTAATAATTCGAGGGTTTAAATCTAGAAATTTGTTTGCTTTTGCTGCGTTGTTCTTTTTAGGGACGACCATTTTAGTTTCAAATCTATTTTTTCCAATCGGAGTGTTTATGAACGAACGGTTTATGTTTATTCCTTCCGTAGGAGTAGTAATTGCGATTTGTTATTTCATGTTGGAATACCTTCCAAGTAAAATTAAAAGTATTTCGCCAAACGCAATTTTAGCATTCTTTAGTTTGGTGGTTTTGCTGTTTTCAGTGATGACCATAAAAAGAAGTGCAGCTTGGAAAAATGATTCGACTTTAGCTTTGACGGATGTGGAGGTGTCTTTAGGAAGTGCGAAAGTAAATATGGCTGCTGGTGATGCATTGCTAAGGGATTTAGAAGGGGAGAAAAATCCAGAATACCGACAAGAAATGTTGTCAGAAACATACGGGTACTTAAAAAAATCACTGGAGATATATCCAGAATACTTTCCTCCGTTAGACTTATTAGGTAAAATGTATTTTGAATCGGGAGATTATAGTCAGTCCATTGTGTTTTATTCTTATTGCGCGGATAGAAAGCCGGGGGATATGAAGTTCGTTGAGAATATTTTTATCATTGGAAATAAATTAGCTTCAGATGTCCGGTTTGAAGAAGCCATTGCGGCATATGATAAAGCGTTAGTGTACAGCCCAGATAATAAACGGTATTTAATGGGTGCTGCAGAGGTTGCCGCGCGCGATTTAAGAAATCCATCACAAGCAATGCCTTATATGGAAAAGGCTTATAGTCTTTACCCTGAAGATATTGAAGTGGCTGAGAAATTAGGCATAACTTATGCTATGCTTCAGAGGTATCAGGAAGCTATCAATTTGTTAAACCCATTGTTACTGGCAAATCCTAATAATGCCAGCATCATGAAAAATTTAGGAATTTCGTATTATCAATCTGGTCAAGTGGATAAAGGAACAGCATTAATAAACCAAAGTGAGTCTTTAGACAGCAAAAACAACTAACCTGAAGTATAGATTTTACGTTAAGATTAAAGAAAATCGATATGTTAGGCTTACATAAGTTATTGGAATAATGTATAATTGCCACCCGCTACAAATTTGACATCTGAATTACGTGTATATTTTAAATTTTTTGTAGTTTAGTGGCCGTCTTAAAAAGAACTAGGTCGCGAAATAGGAGAGGTGGCCGAGTGGCTTAAGGCGCACGCTTGGAAAGCGTGTGTACTCGAAAGGGTACCGAGGGTTCGAATCCCTCTCTCTCCGCATAAAGAGTAAACAATTAGTATATAATAAAAGTAGAAAATAAGAATAATTAAAACGGATAAATCATGAGAAAATTTCTAGCCGTATTGGCTGTTGCAGGAGTACTTACATTTGGAGTTTCAAATGTGGTAAACGCACAAGAAGAAGGAGTTGAAACTACTGTGGAAATGGTAGAGGACTCAGCAAGTATTGCAGCTGCGGCTGAAGCTGAAGCTGAAAAAGCTGCTGCTGCCGAAAAAGCTGCTGCTGAAAAAGCTGCTGCAGAAGAAGTACCTGAAGTAGAGAAAACTTTTCATCAAGCAGTAAAGCAAAAATTTATTGAAGGTGATGCTGGTTTTATGTCTTTCGTTGCATTGGCTTTAATTTTAGGTCTTGCAATCGTTATTGAAAGAATTATTTATTTAAGTATGTCTTCATCTAATACTACTAAACTAGTTAATGATGTTGAAACAGCTTTAAATACAGGTGGTGTTGATGCGGCAAAAGAAATTTGTAGAAATACTGCAGGTCCTGTTGCTAGTATCTTTTATCAAGGTTTAGATCGTTACGAAGAAGGAATTGACATGGTTGAAAAATCTGTTATTGCTTACGGTGGTGTTCAAGTTGGTCAATTAGAGAAAAACGTTTCTTGGATTTCTTTATTTATCGCTTTAGCTCCAATGTTAGGTTTCTTCGGAACTGTAATTGGTATGATTGGTGCGTTTGATGCAATTGCTGCAGCAAACAATATTTCTCCTGCAATTGTTGCAGTAGGTATTGGTCAAGCATTAATTACCACGGTATCGGGTCTTTTAGTAGCAATGGTACTTCAAGTGTTTTATAATTATATCGTTTCTAAAATTGATTCAATCACCAATGACATGGAAGATGCTTCAATTTCTTTAATTGATATTCTTGTAAAATATCAACATAACAATAAATAAGACAGAGCCAATATGAAAGATAAAATTTCATCTGGAGCAATGTTAGTCCTCATAGTAATTAGCATGGTGCTATTTATTATGTCGATGTTAGATAATGTCGATCCAATATTATACGGTTCATACGTGTATTTTGGAATTGGGGTAGTAGTAGCTATTGTTGGAGCTGTAACAGGCTTAATGGCTAACCCTGGTAGTATAAAAGGAATGTTAATTGGAATTATTGGAATGGTTGTAGTGCTAGGAATAGCGTACGGTTTAGCTGATGGTTCTGACGCAGTTAATTACACAACTATCGATTTATCGGAAGGTATGTCTCGTTTCTCAGGAATGTTATTGTATGCAACGTACATCTTATTCGGAGCATCAATAGTAACCCTTGTATTTGCGAGAGTTTATAGTTTAATGCGTTAATTAGTTATGGCTAAAAGAGATGCGCCAGAAATAAATGCGGGGTCGATGGCAGATATCGCCTTCCTATTATTAGTATTCTTCTTGGTTACTACCACGATGGATTCTGATCTTGGGATGATGCGTAAATTGCCGCCAACGTTACCGCCTGACATGCCAAAACCTCCACCAATTAAGGATAGAAATGTATTTGTTGTTTTAGCAAATTCAAACGATCAATTATTGGTTGAAGGGGAGTTAATGGATATTACTGAATTGAAAGAAGCCGCAAAAGAATTCATCGAAAATCCGATGAACAAAGAAACGCTTCCAGAAAAGAAACAAGTTGATGTGCCTTTATTCGGTCCTACAATGGTTTCTAAGCAAGTAATTTCATTGCAAAATGATAATGGAACTTCTTACAAATTGTATATTCAAGTACAAAATGAGTTAGCGAGAGCATATAACGAATTGCGTGAAGATTTAGCAATGGAAGAGTTTGGAGTTTCATATGAGACACTTCTTGAAAATAAAGAGAAGAAGAAAATTAAAGCTATTCGAAAAGTTTATCCTCAAAGAATATCTGAGGCTGAGCCTAAAAACGTAGGAGGAAACTAGTATGAGCAAGTTTAAAAAAGATGACGGAAAGGGTGACCCAGCGATATCTACCGCTTCGTTACCGGATATTGTATTCATGCTACTATTCTTTTTCATGGTAACTACGGTTATGCGTGAGGTTGATTTGAAAGTAAAAGTAAACACTCCTGAGGCTTCTGAAATTAAGAAGTTCAAGAACAAGTCGTTAGTAACCTATATTTATATTGGTGAACCAACCGATAAAAAGTTAGGTACTTCTTCTCGTATTCAGTTAGGCGATGCTTATGCTGATGTTGCTGAAGTTGGAGCTTATATTGAAACTAAACGTGGGGAACATGATGAAGCGGAAGTTCCGTTATTGGTTACTGCTTTAAAAGTTGATTTAGGTACTAAAATGGGAATTGTTACAGAAGTGAAACAAGAGCTCAGAAAAGTAACGGCTTTAAAAATTAGTTATTCAACACGTGAAGGTGGAGTAGTTAATTAAGCGGATATAACATAATATTTAAAAAGGGAGAAACGTTGTTTCTCCCTTTTTTTGTGGAATGAATTTTGGATGATAGAGGGTAACTAAAAATTGCTAATTATGAAATCTAAAAACGCTCCTGAAATTAATGCTGGCTCCATGGCTGACATTGCCTTTTTATTGCTTGTCTTTTTCTTAGTGACCACTACTATGGATTCTGAAATGGGCATGATGCGTAAGCTTCCTTCAATGGAGATTACAGCTGAAGCTAAAGTGCTTCAGCGAAATGTGCTAGATATCTGGATTAATTCTGAAAACGAAATAATGATGGAGGGAGAGAAGGTATTGATATCAGATGTCACTAATGTGGCAAAAGCTTTTATTATTAACCAAGAGAATGCCATTAATCTACCCGAAAAGAATTCGGTAGCCATTCCGTTGTTTGGGGATGTTCTGGTGTCTAAACAGGTAATCTCGTTGCAAAACGATAAGAACACTTCTTATGGCGTTTATCTGCAAGTACAGAATGAACTTTCTAGAGCGTATAACGAATTACGAGATGAGCTCTCTATCAAGAAATTTGGAATAGACTACCTCGCACTCAAAGAGCAGAATCAGCTAGTAGCGTATAATTCTATTAAAACCATTTATCCCCAAAGAATATCAGAGGCCGAGCCTTTTGATGATTGATTTGAAAGCTATAGGTCAGCCTTGACAGTGGTTCTTTGCGTATATATTAACAGTACAGAAAGTAGGATTCCGATTATCGAGATAATTACGGTAGGTACATCACTTGGGTCCGAAATTGTGCTTTCTGAAAGCTCTGCGCCATAAATAAATGCAATAATTAATGCCAGAGAATTATTGATAAAGTGCGCAAAAATGGCGGTCCAGATGTTTTTGGAGTAATAAAATAAGTACCCGAAAACCATTCCCAATATTAAGCGAGAAACAAAGCCTAAAAACTGCATGTGAAAAGCACTAAATATAAATGCGGTAATAAAAATAGCTATATGTGGATTATCTAACCATTTAACGAGTTGTTTTTGAATGACAGCTCTAAATATTAGTTCTTCTCCAATAGCCGGTAGAATAGCCATCATTAATATATTTAGCCCAATATCTGTCGGGGTTTCCATAATAAGAATAAATTCCAATAGCTTATCATTTGTGTCTTGCATTTCTCGCATCCAAATCTCTACATTTTGCAAGAATTCGGGTAGGTGCCAATTCGCATTCCATTCCGCCAATAGGTTTACAAAGGGAATGGCGAGTAGGGTAGTTGCAAATACTATAAGTAAGGGCTTTAAGCTATGGAGCCGATTAAATGAAAGTCCTTTAATCGTATTAGAAGTGGCGAGGTAACTGAAGGCAAACGCGGGAATGATAAATAAACCAATTTGTGAAGTGATTTGAAGAATTTTAACGGTAAGAAGATTCTCTGGGTTATTTGCGAGGGTTCCTAACGATGCAGATTTTAAGGGTAAATCAAAAAAAGCTAAATTTAATGTAAACAGTATTCCAACCGCTATCCCGAAACCCAATGCCATAAGAAATCCCAATAGAATAAATTTTCCGAAAGGACTTGAATTGCCTAAGCTATTTTTTAAACTCATTAATAATTGTTTGTTGTAATATTGCGATGTTTCAAAGAAAGTAAAATCGTGGTAAAAATAGATAATATTGAGTTGGGAGAATTCCCATTGTTGTTAGCACCTATGGAAGATGTTAGTGACCCTCCGTTCAGAGCATTATGTAAGGAGTTGGGTGCGGATTTGATGTACTCGGAGTTTATTTCTACCGAAGGTCTTATACGAGACGCTGTTAAGAGTAGAGAAAAACTGGATATTTATCCAGGTGAACGTCCAATTGGGATTCAAATATTTGGGCATAACTTAGATTCTATGATTCGTTCAGCCGAGATAGTAGAGGAGGCAGGCCCAGAATTATTAGATATTAATTTTGGTTGTCCAGTAAAAAAAGTCGTTAGTAAAGGTGCGGGAGCAGGTATATTGAGAAATATTCCATTAATGGAAGACCTTACTAAAGCTGTAGTTGATGCCACAAAATTACCGGTTACTGTGAAAACCCGTTTGGGCTGGGATGATACTTCAAAGGAAATTGTAAGTACTGCGGAACGTCTCCAAGATGTGGGTATTAAAGCTATTTCTATACATGGTAGAACCCGTCAACAAATGTATAAGGGTAGTGCCGACTGGAGTTTAATTGCCGATGTGAAGAATAATCCAAGAATGAATATTCCTATTTTTGGTAATGGAGATATTGATAGCCCAGAGAAAGCGGTAGCGTATAAAGAACAATATAATGTAGATGGTATTATGATTGGTCGAGCGGCCATTGGATACCCTTGGATTTTTAATGAAATAAAACACTTCATGAAAACCGGAGAGCATTTAGCATCTCCAGATATTGCGGAGCGTGTTCGAGTGGCTAAAAAGCATTTGGAACTCTCGTTAGATTGGAAAGGAGAGCGTAGAGGAATTGTAGAAATGAGAAGACATTACACCAATTATTTTAAAGGTGTGGCTCATTTTAAAGAGACGCGTAAAATATTGGTAATGTCGGAAGATCCAAATGAATTATTTGATACCCTCAGTTTGATTGCGGAAAAATCACTTGCGGGTGATTTGGTAATGATGAAAACGCTTTAATAACTCCATTTCAATCTTAAGAAAATACCATTTCCTTGATTAGTAAAACTTTGTTGGGCGTTATCACCCCAAAACAATTGTCCCACTAGGTCAATGTCCCAATTTTGCTTAATGCTGTAGGTAGCGGTTGGGAATAGAATTAGCCAATTCACTCCAAATCCGTAAAAACCACCTGCGTTTAAAGAAAACACGGGACTTAAAGACTTTGAAAAATTCACAAAAACAGTATGTTTATTTGGCATCATGGTTTTTGCGTCAGGAGTAAAAGAATTTAAGCCTAGAGCGCTTTGCGGTTGATCAGTACCTCCAGTATTTAGTAGGTAAGAAAACATTCCGGTCCACCCATTTTTGAATCCGTATTCTAAGGTGGTTGATAAGCTCAATACCCCTGTTGCGCTAGACAAACTATCGTACGGAATAAAATACGTTCCTTCGCCTTTAAAACCTGCTTTCTTAATATTTCCTGCCCATCCAAAACCAGCCGCTAAATCTTCTTGATATTGGCCTAGTAATAATTGAATGTCATAGGTATGGGTATTGAATTTATATTTGATTGCACCCACGTTTTTCTTGGAATCTTCGGCCCATTTATACGCAATATCAATAGAACTCATTTCGCCTAAGTAATACTGAACACGCACCGCATCAGAACCTGGTCGTTCTTCGTAATCGAAATCTAAATAATCTAATGCGTTGAATAAATCGTTCGGATTCCATACCGTATTTAAGCCCCAATTCACACGTTGTCTACCAACTCGAATTTCCCAATCACCCTTAGAATAATCCAGCCATAAGCGATCCATAATGGAGTTTACAATTAAAGAGTTACTCGAAACCCATGTTCTTTCCAAGTTCATCACGCCATCATACCCTTTGAGTTGGTCGGCATAACTACTTCCGGTTAAGTTGCTGACCGCTATACCCGTTTTGGTAACCTCTCCATAAAAAGCTCTAATTCGCACCCCTGTGCCAAAAGTGAAATGTTTGGGTAATTTCACTTTTAAATTTAATCTGTTATGGATTAAGTTATCGGTCAAAATGGTATCCACATTTTGAATCACATTGGTTTGCATGTATTTCAAGTACCCTCCAAACTGAATATTGTCTTTCAGTTTGTACCCTTTTTGCGCAAAAACTGCGGAAAAAGAAGCAACGACACAAAGAAGAATAATGAACTTTTTCATGAGACTATTTACTTACCGTTACGTCATTAATGATTTTACCATCATCTAAATACACAATTCTACGCGCCCGATCAATTACACGTTGATCATGGGTAGAAAACACGAATGTAATACCCTCTTCTTTGTTTAATTTGGCCATAATATCTAACAAGTCTTTGGTAGATTGAGAATCAAGATTCGCAGTTGGTTCATCGGCTAAAACAAATTTTGGCTTGGAAGCTAGTGCTCTTGCTACGGCAACTCTCTGTTGTTGTCCACCAGAAAGTTCTGAAGGACGTTTATCCGCTTTGTCTGCAATACCCATTTCCTTAAGTAATTCCATAGCTCTAGATTGACGTGCTTTATCACCTTGTTTTTGCAGCAGCATGACAAATTCTACGTTTTCTTTGGTCGTAAGAACTGGAATTAGGTTGTAAGATTGAAAAACGAATCCAATATTATTTAACCGGAAATCAATCAAATCACTGTCTCGCATGTCCGTAATGGTCGTTCCATCAATTTCTACAGATCCTTGCGTGGCATCATCTAGTCCACCCAGAATGTTGAGTAATGTCGTTTTTCCACATCCAGATGGGCCTACAATAGCGGTAAACTCGCCTTCTTCTACATTTAAATTAATAGCGTTCAAAGCATGTACTGGAATGGTATCTGCGTTGTATGTTTTCTTAATGTTTTGTGCTTGTATTATACTCATGATCAATGAATTTCAATTAAATTTTGTGTAAGGCCTCAACTGGTTTTAAACTGATTGCTTTGTAAGCGGGGTAGGCTGCTGCAATTATGGTGGTAATAAATACACCAATGGAAACAGTGATATATACCGATGATTCTAAATACGGAAATAACTGAGAAGAGTAACCAAAAGCCTCCAACCCCTCAGAATATTCGGTTAAATCAACCCCGCGATCTTGGTAATACCTCACATTTAGGTAGCCGAGTAGAAGTCCAATAGGGGTTCCCACCATTCCTAAAAATATGGTTTCAACAAGAATCATTAAGAATACTTTTGATTTGACCATTCCTACGGCCATCAGCATTCCTAATTCTTTAATTCGTTCCAATACAGCCATTAACATGGTGTTTACTATTCCAAATATCAATGCGGTTAATATAACCCCCATTAAGATGTAAAGCATATTAGCAAACATGTCGGATGCATAGGCTAATTCTGGTGCAATTTCTTTCCAGTCTTGAACTAGGTCTTCTTTATAGGTGCTTTCATACTCTGAGATTATTTGTTGCTCGTCAATTTGAGTCTCTGTAACTGCGGCTATTTCGTGATAGTTGTTTCCGATACCTAACAAAGGTTGAATATCAGAATCTCTAACAATTGCGGTAAACTCATTTAGGTTAACGGCAGAAACCTTAATTATGCCAACGACCCTAAATGCTCCTGAAATCATTTCTCCTTCACTGTCTGAGAATGTTAAGACTATTTTAGAACGTATTTTCACATTTAATTCTTCGGCCAATTTTGAACCTATTAGTACCGGGTTTCTTTTAATTCCTTCAAAATAAGCGCCATCTATTAGCGCAGAGTCTAAATGAGTAACTTGTTGTTCGTTTTCGACATCTATACCTCGAATTTCAACTCCGCTTGCTTTTTTTGCAGAAGCAATCATTCCATTTACAATAACCCTTTTCGTAGCCCCAGTAACTCCCGGAATTTGCCCTAAATGTGCCGTTTTTTCAGAAGCGTTAGAAATGAAAATATTAATGTCTTTGTCGGCACTAAATTTGGTGTGATGAACCTGAATGTTTGAGGTGTTATAGGTAATGGAATCGGATATATAACTAACCATAAAACCATTCATAAAACCGGTTCCTGCAACCAAAGCCCATACACCAACTGCAATGGAAGAAATAACAATCAAGCTTCTTGATTTGTTTCTCCATACGTTTCGCCAAGAAATTTTTAATAGCATAATATTCGTTTAAGCAAGTTCATTAAATTATTCACCACGCATGGCTTTTACTGGTTTGAGCTTCTGTATAGATCGTAATGGATAAAATCCGAGCAGGATAGCCATAAAGAAAATTGCCCAAGCTTGATTAATAAATATTTCTGGAGCCATGGAAAATGCAATCATAGCTTCCATTCCTGCCTTCTGAGCTGCTACTGCCATATCTCCAGTTAGCATTATTGGATTGTTGTATAAGTATATTAGCCCGGGGAGAGTCACTCCAATACCTATAAAAAGAGCTAAAAATGTCATCATTAACATTTCTAAAGCAATGACTAATTGCATTTTCATTCGACTCATGCCTATAGAAATCATGACCCCAAACTCATATTGACGTTCGGCAGTCATCATCATAAAGGTACCTAACATTCCAAAACCAATAACGAGATATAGAATGTATAGCATAAACCTGGAGCTTAGGTCATCAATCTCAATAGCTTGTAATAGTTCAGGAGTAAGATCTTGCCAAGCCATGACTTCTAGCGTTTCTAAGTCAGCTTTAGATTTTATTACGCTTAGCACTTCAGGAACATTTCCTGCTTTGTCTAGCATTAATGAAATACTCGTTAATAAATTGGGTGCGTCAAAGACCCATTGTGCCTGTGCAATGGGTAAAAATATGGATTGATCGTTTTGCGCTTGTATTGGGAATTTCACAATACCCTTTATGGGATAAATCGCAGCTGCAGTAGAACTATGATAGCCTTGTCCTAACATTATTAAGGTATCACCTACTTGCATTTTCAGGTATTTGGCTAAACCTTCAGATATAATAACGGCTTTATCATTTATATCAAGATATTCTCCTTCCACCAGTTTGTCTTTAAGACCGGTAAGACCATGTTCTGCCTCAGGGTCGATTCCCATTATAAGTGAGCCTCTAGTTTTTGTGCCATATGCAGCAAGAATAAAAGACTCCATTCTCGGAACTACATCCGTAACGCCTTCAATTCTTGTAAGAGATTCCAGTAAATTACTGTCCACAACCATACTGTTGTCAATAACCTTGTCATCCCAATATCCATTTTGGTGAATTTGAATATGTCCGGTATAGAAACGAACGGAATTCTCAATCATTTTTTCATAGGAGCCCAATTGCATAGACCTCATGAAAACCGCTAGAATTACAGCAAACATAATGGAGCCGATAGTTAAATAAGACCGTCTTTTATTTCTCCAGATATTTCGCCAAGCTAATTTGAAAATCATAACAATGGAATTAGTCGTTAATGGTTACGGATTTCATTTTTCTGGTAGTAAAGAAATTTTCATCCACAGGGATATCAAATTTCATTGATATGGTGGTCATGATTGTTCTGTTACCCGGTTTATCGGCAGGAATCATTTCCATTACCGAAGGTAATAATTTTCCGTCAAAAGTTTTTGGCTTCTTGCCCAACATGGTATTGACAAGGTAGCCATCTTCATCGTAAAACTCTACCTTCAGTTGCATGAACTCTGTTTTATCTACCCATACTATTACTTTGCCCCACACAATAGCCGCATCCTCTTTCGGAATCATTGTGATTTGATAGCAATCATAGCCTTCTAAGGTTTCATCTTTACCAAAGGTATGGGTGTAATCAGTAACCAATGATGATTGTTGCACTAGGTCATCGTTGGTGAAATCGGTGCCCATCCAATTCTGTGTCATCATTGATGGTGGTAGTTTGATTATACGCTCAATACTTGGGGAATAAGACCATACTTCCTTGTCTCGATTTAGGAATGTGCTTCCTGCGTCTCTTTTTGGACTGGTCATTAAGGTAAGAGAATAGTCTTTGCCTTTAGACCAAGATACCATGGTCATCTCTCTGGTGTAAGTTGGTCGAACGATGGTTATGCTATTTTCAGAACGGACACTTTTTCCTTTTAATTTATTATCCATTTTAGCGATAACCTCTTCGGCTGTTTGGCCAAATGAAAGAAATGGAAATAACAGTATTATGAATATTAGATTTTTCATTTTATAGATTTTCAAGTTTATACTTTAAGATTATGTAAGATTTCATTTTTTGTAAATCATAGTTGGGTACTAGCAATTGATCCATGCTAATTCCATCAAAGATAGCCCCCAAAAACCAAGCTTCTTGACCTGGGTCTTCGAAGCCCATTTCAGAAAATAATTGTTTCGTTATCGCTATTATTCCTTTTGTTTTTCTGGCCATTATTTCGGTAACAAACGGAAAGCGTTCAATTTGAAATGACATGGGCAGCATCCATCGTAACATTTCTGACTCTTGAACAATCAATTGGAAGAAGTTGTCAATAATATGTTTTAGATGATGTGGAGGTGATTCAAAACTAATGTTGGGTATCACCATGCTTTCGCCTAAATCTAGAAGCATATCAACAATGCCTTTAACGATATCCTCTTTGGTTTCAAAGTGGTTGTAAATTAACCCTTTTGAAATTTTGGCTTCTTTAGCAATTGCATTTACGGATGTGCGATCAAATCCGTTTTGACCAAAAAGCTTCATGGAAGAATTGATGATTCTAGCTCTTGTTCGTTGGCGAATTTCTATATTTTGTTCTTTAGTGCGAGGCATATTCTTATTTTGGTAAACCAATGAAAATATTCAAAATCAATTTATTAAATCCTTTCTGTAGTATTAATCTGATGCAAAGAAAAAGAGATAATTATTTATGACCAAGCGGTCAGTCAAAAATAGTTGGTTTTTATTTTTCGTAGCGGTAAGCATAAGAAATAATAATCTTTACTTTGTGGAAAATACGAATTATGAGCTTAAAAGAACAAATCAACAACGATATAAAAGTAGCGATGAAGGCTAGAGAAGCCGACAAATTAGCTGCGCTAAGAGCGGTGAAAGCGGCAATTATTGTTGCGGAAACGGCAGAAGGTGCTTCAGGTGAATTAACCAAAGATGAAGAAGTAGCTATGCTTTCAAAATTGGTAAAGCAACGTAAAGATGCCGCTGAATTGTACCAAGGTCAAGATAGAATGGATTTAGCTGACCCAGAAGTTTTTCAAGCTGGGGTTATAGGGGTGTATCTTCCTGCTCAAATGAGTGAAGATGAAGTTCGTGAAGTAGTGAAAGCACAGATTGCAAAAGTAGGCGCTACTGGTCCTTCAGATATGGGCAAAGTAATGGGCCCAGTTATGGCTCAGTTAAAAGGAAAAGCGGATGGTAAAATGATTTCTACTTTAGTTAAGGCAGAATTAGCAGGATAGATTTTAGGTTTTTT
>CAXMPG010000078.1:0-9203 GCA_964195485.1 uncultured Desulfobacterales bacterium | reverse complement strand
ACTAGAATTATTCGGAGAAATCAAGAATGAAGAAATGATTCTTAACGAATTCGGGAAAATTGCCCATGAAGAATGGGCAGCTACTCCAAAAATTAGAGAAAACATCACTTTAGGAGAATTTCAAATAATGCCAAATCATTTACATGGCATTATTCAAATCAATTACGCCAAAGGAAACCCAGAGGATATCGGGAAATTTAAATCGCCATCTCAAACTATTGGAGCAATAATTCGGGGATTTAAAGGAGCTGCCACAAAGAGGATTAAAGCTTTAATAAGAGAGAAAGAATTAAATAATAATAGTAGTACGGGCGAATCGCAATTCGCCCCAACCGAAAATTCCCAAAAGCAATTCGCCAAAAAGGAACATCCAACGGGCGAATCGCAATTAGCCTCAATGCAATTCGCCCCAACCGAAAAAATTAACCTATTAAAATCAATCTGGCAAAGAGATTATTACGAAATAATCATCAGAGATTCACGCGCATATAATAACATTTCCAATTACATAATCAACAATCCCCAAAAGTGGACAGCAGACAAATTCAATAAATCCAAAAAAGGGAATAGAGAATCTATTTACAATCGCCTATAAACCCCACAAAAAACTATTTTTGCATCCGATTAAAACACAAGAAATAGAATGGAAATTTCAAGCAAATACGCACCAGTAGAGGTAGAGAAAAAATGGTATCAACTTTGGTTAGACAAAGGGTATTTTAAATCAACACCAGATGATAGAGAGCCATTTACCATAGTCATTCCACCTCCAAACGTTACTGGAGTGCTCCACATGGGGCACATGCTGAATAACACCATTCAAGATGTTTTAATACGTAAAGCCAGAATGAACGGTAAAAATGCGTGTTGGGTTCCTGGAACCGACCATGCATCTATTGCTACTGAGGCTAAAGTGGTTGCTAAACTGAAAGCAGAAGGCATAAACAAGAGTGATTTAACCCGTGAGGAGTTTTTGAAACATGCTTGGGAATGGACAGATAAACACGGTGGAATTATCTTGGAGCAATTGAAGAAATTAGGAGCTTCTTGTGATTGGGACCGTACCGCTTTTACGATGGATGAGATTCGTTCGGAATCTGTAATTCAAAGTTTTGTGGACTTGCATAAAAAAGGACTTGTGTATCGCGGGTACCGAATGGTAAACTGGGATCCAGAAGCCCAAACCACTGTAAGTGATGAAGAGGTAATTCACAAAGAACTGAACGGGAAACTGTACTATATGAAATATATGGTAGAAGGTTCGGATGAGTTTTTATCTGTGGCAACCACACGTCCTGAAACCATTTTTGGGGATACGGGCGTTTGTGTGAACCCTAACGATGAACGTTACACTCATTTATACGGAAAAAACATTATTGTACCGCTAGTAGGAAGAGTAGTTCCGATCATTACAGATACATATGTAGATATTGAATTCGGTACAGGCGCATTGAAAATTACGCCTGCGCATGATATTCATGATAAAGAAATTGGAGATAAAAACGGATTAGAAACCATTGATTCTTTGAATGATGACGGTACGCTAAATGCGCACGGAAAACATTATGAAGGGAAAGACCGTTTTGTGGTTCGTAAAGAAATTACGAAAGAATTAGATTCTTTAGGCCTATTGCTTAAAGTAGAAGATTACACCAATAAAGTTGGGACTTCTGAACGTACTGGAGCTGTTATTGAACCGAAAATTTCGGTACAATGGTTCTTGAAAATGGAAGACTTAGCAAAGCCAGCTTTGGATATTGTGATGAATGATGAGGTGGCGTTAATCCCTTCAAAATTCAAAAACACCTACCGTCATTGGATGGAGAATGTACGCGATTGGTGTATTTCTCGTCAGTTGTGGTGGGGACATCAAATTCCTGCGTTTCATTACGGAACCGGGGTAAATGATTATGTGGTTTCAGATAATGCCGAAGAAGCATTGAAATTAGCACGTGTGGCTACCGGAAATAATGAATTAACAGTTGCTGACTTACGTCAGGACGAAGATGCATTAGATACGTGGTTCTCTTCATGGTTATGGCCAATGTCTGTTTTTGATGGAGTTAGAAACCCAGAGAACGAAGAAATTAAATATTATTATCCAACCAATGTGTTGGTGACTGCTCCTGAAATTTTATTCTTCTGGGTGGCACGTATGATTATTGCGGGTAACGAATATCAAGGTGCAAAACCATTTAACGATGTGTACCTTACCGGAATTGTAAGAGACAAGCAAGGTCGTAAAATGAGTAAGTCTTTAGGAAACTCACCAGACCCAATTGAGCTTATTGAAAAATACGGTGCAGATGGCGTACGTGTAGGCATGCTATTGACATCTCCAGCAGGGAATGACTTGCCGTTTGATGAAGGTTTATGTGAACAAGGACGTAACTTCTCAAACAAGGTTTGGAACGCCCTACGTTTGATAAAAGGGTGGGATGAAGATGCGTCTATTCCGCAACCAGAATCGGCTATGTTGGCAAATCAATGGTTTGAATCCCGCGTAGCGGAAGCCATGGTTGATATGGAAGACAGCTATGATAAATTCCGTTTGTCTGAAGCCTTAATGACTACATACAAGTTGGTATGGGATGATTTCTGTGGTTCTTACTTAGAAATGATTAAGCCGGCATATCAAAAACCAATTGATGCAAAAACGTTAGAACAAGCGGTTTCTAATTTTGAAACAATTGTAAAAATCATGCATCCTTTTACACCATTTATTTCGGAAGAGATTTGGAGTTTATTACGCACGCGCGAAGAAGGAAATCATATCATTGTTTCTTCTTGGCCAGAAATAAGTGCAATGAATCAAGAGGTTCTAGACTTGTTTAACGCCACAAGTAACGTAGTAACAGAAGTACGTACGTTTAGATTGAGTAATGGGATTCCGATGAAAGATTCCATCAAGTTAATGGTGAATGAGAAATCGGGCGTGAGCCCAAAATTTGATTCTGTTTTAATTAAACTATTAAATCTAAGCGAGATAACTACCGTAAGCGAAAAGCCAGAAGGCGTATTCACTTTTGTAGCCAATAATGCAGAATATTACATTCCAGTAGAAGGAATGATTGATGTAGAAGCAGAAAAAGCAAAAATTGAAGAAGAATTGAAATATACGCGTGGTTTTATGACCTCGGTAAGTAAAAAACTAAGCAACGAGCGTTTTGTAAATAATGCACCAGAGCAAGTTGTTGCTAACGAGAAAAAGAAACTGGCTGACGCAGAAGGAAAAATCAAAATCTTAGAACAGCAATTGGCTGATTTAAAGTAGAAATACATAATTGGTTTAAAAGAGCGCAATTCTGTTACGGAATTGCGTTTTTTTATGCCCTAATCCGAGATAATAATTTTCAATTTGCAAACCGTCATTGTATCTTTAGAGCAAAATTCTATAAAGATGAAAGCAAGACTCACACAAATACTAGCTGTTGTAATACTTTTTTTCAGTGCTCAATTAGCCATGGGACAAAAAGGATATGAAGTTTCTGTAGGGAGACGAACTTTGAATTTAAAAGACAGTACCGTATTTGTTTTAGAAATTCATCGATCGGTTGAAAAGGACGTTATTGAATCTTGGAAAAAGGCGATTGAAAAGAATAAGATTAAAGCGGTCATAAAAAATGACCAATTAACAATTAAGGAAGTTATTATTGAGAGTGTTTCCAATATACCATTAGATATTTACTCAACTGCCGTGCAACAAGATAAGGGAGTGAAGTTATATTCTGTTTTTGTGATAAAAGGAGAAAGAATTGATCCTCATGGAAAAGAGGGAGAAAGTGTAAAGGTTAGAAAATTGTTAGAGCGATTTGGCGCTCAGGTTTATGAAGCTGTTCTAGTTCGTGAACTAAAAGAAAAACAGGAAGTATTAAAAGAACTTAGCAAAGACCGAGATAAGAACATAAAAAAGCAAGACAAAATTGATAAAGCTATTCAAAAGGATTCTTTAAATATTCTGAGTACTGAAACGGAAATAAGTTTACTTAAAGGACAGTTAGAGGGGGCTACAGACCGATATAATGCTAAAAAGAAAAAGGTGGCATCCACTAATTACGCTACTAAAGAGGATGCTAAGGAGGCAAAATCGGACTTGAAGCTATTAGATAAAGAACGAAAAGAAGTAGAAAAGGAAATTCAAAAAAACGCTAAAGCTATTTTAAGTTATAAATCTCAAATTAGAGATTATTGGTATGAGTTAAAACAACTTAAAGCCGATGAGGTTTCTATAGAGCAAAAGTTGTCGGACCAAAGATTTGTGGTTAAATCAGCAGAGGGAGAGATCAGTCAATAGGTCTTGCGGTAGCCAATTAAAAAAACAAATACAGTTTTAACCTAGTACGGATAATTGTCTTCAAACTTACTTAGACTTTAAACTCTACTTTGTCATAATAGTTCGTTTGAAAACGGCTCCGTAATTGATCCTCGGATTCTTGCTCTCAATATACCTTAGAAACCATTTGTTTACTCTAGGAAACGTCTAGAAGGCAAGATTTTCCACTAAAACAATCCATTACGCTCTTTTTATAAGTCCTAGTAATTCCTACTTCGAAACCGTGTTTAATAATTGACAGGTTAGTTTCCTTGTAATTTCTACGGGTATTACATCATAATATAATCGGGTATTTTTACATGAGATAGATCACAATTGTTTTAAGTAACTGACAAACAAATAAATATATAGGGGTTGTTTTTAAGCTTATGATTATGATCCTTATTGATTCTATTCTTTTTAGAGAATTAAGAAATTCCAAATGATTTTTTTTTCATAATAACCATCATTAATTACACATGACAATTGTTGTAATTGTACTGAAATTTGCCTTGTACTTTAGTTCAAAATATTAAATAACACATAAATTTCAGCATCATGAAAAAATTTATTTTACCAATTTGCTTATCACTTATGTCAACATTTGCGTTTTCACAAGTGGGTCATTTAATGCAAGGTGTAGGAGCCTTTAATATGTCAATGGGAGGTGCGTCTACTGGGCAAGCACTTGATATTTCTGGCGCATTACAATGGAATCCAGCTTCAATTTCTGCTTTTGATACCACCATGATTAAATTAGATGTAGGGTTGTTTTTCTCTTCTCCAGAATTGAGTTCGTCTATGCCAAGCAACTTTATGTGGCCTGGCTCACCTGCCGTTAGTGGAACTACAGAAGGTTCAAAAGGTGCTTCACCTATGCCCGCATTAGCAATGGTTTGGGGTAAAGAGGGTAGTAAACATACCTTTGGTGCATCCGTTTTTGGCGTAAGTGGTTTTGGAGTTGTTTTCGATGAGGAAACGAACGCTCCAATGGATGCTACAGGTTCACCAAATCCATCATTTGATCCAACGCAAAATTCTAATCCCATAAATTATCCACAAGCTGCTGGAGGTTTTGGTCAAGTGGAGTCTGATTATATGCTTCTTCAAATTGGTTTGACGTACGCGTATGATATTAATGAAAACTTTTCTGTGGGTGTTGAGCCAACTTTGAGCTATGGTACTTTGAGATTAATGCCAAATCCAACAGCTAATCCTAACGCGTTTGGCTATCCATCAACAGAGTCTACAGCCGCAATTGGTTTTGGAGGTCAAGTTGGAGTTTATTATAATTCTAACAAAGGATTTAAGGCGGGAGCTTCTTACAAAACAGAGCAATTTATGGGAGAAATGGATTTTGAAAATACCTATCCGGATAAAACCACTGCAAATAGTCTTTTCACTATGAATTATCCAGCCGTAATTTCTGTGGGCGTGGGTTACTCTATGGATATGTTTGATTTTGCTTTAGACTATAGAAATGTAGATTATGAAAACACCGAAGGTTTTGCCACTTCTGGATGGACTTCAACAGGTGCAGTTGCAGGATTTGGATGGAAAAACATGAATGTGATTTCCTTGGGTGTACAATTTAAGAAATTTGATAAATTACCTATTAGAGTTGGCTATACCTATAACTCCAATCCAATTCAAGAAGAGCTTGCATTTTTTAGCGTATCGGCTCCTGCCGTAATTACCAACGCTTTTCAAGCCGGTTTTAGCTATGTTATTAGTGAGAAAATGAGTATTGATGCTGCGTATCATTATGGTACAAGTGGTGATGGCATTAAAGGTGAAATGTTAAACCCGTTGGCAATTACAGCTACTAATCCATTAGGTGCAATGCCAGGAACTAGCGTTTCTTATAAAATGACCACTAATTTAATTTTGGTTGGTTTTAGTTATAAGTTTATTAAATAACCGCATATATGTTTTTAGTTAAAAAGGTTATCACCGTTTTGGTGGTAACCTTTTTTTTATGGAATAACCTTTTAATATATTGGATTTCGGTGTTATTAGGAGGTTATTAACTAGGTTAATACTTGAAAATTTGCGATTACCATTTATTCCTTAGAAGACTGATTTATGGAAATAAAAAAAAACCGGTTCCAGAATAGGTGGCAGGAACCGGTCTAATTTTTTTGATGGTTTAGGACCATCGAGGTGGTGGTTAGTGTTGTGCTTGTTCAGCGTTCTTAGCTATTTTACAATAACTAATTTGCTAGTTGGTGGTAATTAGTGGGGGAAGCTTTTGAACTTCTTGAAACAAATATCTGACGATTAAACCGTTGTTTGTTTCATTATAAGTTCAATAATTTTAAAATTTAGACCTCATTTTAACTCTTGGTTCAAACTTTTTAATTCAATTTTATTTTAATTCTTAAATTTCATGAACTCATAGGGTTTTGCTACCGTTTATATTTCGAGTATCGATGAGGCGTTGCAAATAATTAGGTCATAAAAAAGCCCGTTACCTCCAAAGGTAACGGGCTTAGTAATATTAAATATAACCTATAAGTTTCCGTAACGGTTACTGTAGTCTAACATTTGTTCTTCAAATGATTTAGCATAGTCAATATTAAATCCAACAATTACGTCTCCTTTCATTACTGGAACAATAATAGGATTTACAAAACCTGAAAATGCAGGAACATTTAGTTTTTCAGATCTAGCTAATACTTCTTCATGAATTTCAGTGTCTACTTGTACACCGTAATTCTCTACAAGTGCTTTACCAGACTCATAATCACCTTCAGATTTAATTCTCTGAATTTCTTTTAGTAACTGACCGAAAATTCTACGTAATCCATCATAGTTATTTACAACAAAATAAGTCTTGCCGTCTTTTGTTATCTTTTCAATTATGTTCTCCTTTTTACCTTTTTCAAAAGCCCAAGAAGCTACTAATTGACGATTACGCATGTGAGCTTCTTCTAAAATCTCTCCTTTTTTTAAACGTCTTAACTGAACCATCATTCCGTTACGGATGTAGCTATCATATTCTGCTTTTCCTACCTCTAAGGTTTCCATTAAGCCAATTTCTATTAACTTATTATCCATTAAATAATATAGCGCAACTAAATCTGCTCTTGCTTCTTCAAGTGTAGAAGCATAATTTTTTAATGTCTCTTTTGGTGTTCCAATACCAGAGTTTAATTGACCTGATGCATGCCCAACAACTTCATGAAGTGCCGTGTGTAATTTACCACCTAAATCACCATATTGTTTGGCTCTAGAAATTTCTTCTTTAGAATAAGCAAATTCTTCAAGATATGCTCCACCACTAGCTTTACCATAAGCTTCAATAATATTTCCGAGGCTTACTGATTTAGACCCATGTGCTGCTCTAATCCAGTTTGCATTAGGAAGGTTAACTCCAATTGGAGTGGAAGGTGAGCTATCACCTGATTCGCCAGCAGCGTTCACTACCTTATAAGTTACTCCTGTTACTTTCTTCTTTTTGTGAACATCCATGATAGAAGAATTATCTTCAAACCATTGAACACTTTCAGCCACAACCGACATTTGTTCAGATGCTTCAAAATCTTTAATCTGAACTACTGTTTCATACGAACCTTTGTAACCTAAAGGGTCATTATACACTTCAATAAAACTATTGATGTAGTCAATGTCACCTTCGGTAGCTTGACTCCAAGTAATATTGTACTCATCCCAAGTTCTAAGGTCTCCAGTTTGGTAATAATCAATCAATAGCATTAATGCTTCTGCCTGCTCCGGATTTTCAGCAACGTTAACGGCTTTTTCTAACCAAGAAACCGTTTTTTTGATAGCTGGGCTGTACATCCCATCAACTTTCCAAACTTCTTCGGTTATATTTCCTTTTGAATCTCTGACAAGCTTGGTGTTTAATCCGTAAGAAATAGGTTTTTTATCACTTTTATCAATAATGGAAGCATAATACTCTTCCGCTTCTTTTTGAGTAATGTCTGGGTCATAGAAATTAATTGCTGAACTAAGTACTAAATCGGTACTGGAGTCTAAGCTAACTTTTTTCGCATCCTTAGTAGGATCAAACATAATGTCAATTATCTTAGGGTCTAAGGAAGCCTTTGAATTGGAAAGTAAATTTTGAAAATATCCTTTACTAAATTCAGGTGTGAATTTATAATTGGCATAATGATGATGGATCCCGTTTGAAAACCAAACACGTTTAGTATACTCCATAAAGTTATTCCAATCCTCTCCATCTTTACTACCTGAATAATCGGTAACAATAGTTTCTAAGGCTTTTCGAATAGCCAAGTTATGGCGGTAGTTTTGATCCCAGATAATATCACGACCTTCATAACCTGCTTGTGTTAAAAAGTATACAAGTTGTTGTTGCTCAAAACTAAGCATTTGCCATCCTGGAATTTGATAACGTAAAACACGTAAGTCGGCAAAGTCTTCAACAACCCATTCAAAATCATTCGATGCCTTGGCCATTTCACTGTCTTGGGTGTCTATCAAACCTGTTTGAGCGTTTGCTGTTAACGACCCAAAAAACAGGCTAGTTAGTGCTACCCCAATAATTGTTTTTGTTTTCATTTTGTTTGTTTTTTTAATAATGTTTCAAATGTAATAGTATTAAGGAGAATCCCCAATTATGGTTTATCCGTTGACGTTTCATTAGTGGTATCAGATTCCTCTTTTTTTTCTTCTTTAGTAACCTTGTCTATTAATTCAATAAAAGACTTAGGAGCTTCTGTCTTTTTAGCGGCAGCTGATTTTTTAGTCTGCGTTTCCTCTTCTTTTGTTTGTTGGTCTAATTCTGGCGTGTGGTCATCTACTTGTTTTGCTTTGAAGGTATAATCTTCTTTTACTTTTTTTGGAATGGTAGATTCTTCCCCGTTACGCCAAGAATGATAAAGAGGTGACATAATTTCAATAC
>CAXMPG010000077.1:0-11877 GCA_964195485.1 uncultured Desulfobacterales bacterium | reverse complement strand
TAAAGCAAGTTGTTTTCTCATAATCAGGTAGTTCGTTTTCAAACTAAAAATGAAAGCAGTTTACTAACTGCTCTCACTTCTTACAAATATCGGTTAATAATAATTGTTTTCAAATTGTTTTATTAGTCTTCGTAGTCAGATACTGGACGACAGCTACAAATTAAGTTTCGGTCACCATATGCATCATCAATTCTACGCACGTATGGCCAAAACTTACCCTCTAACAAATAGTCTAACGGATAGGTTGCTTCTTTTCTTGAATATGGTTTTGTCCATTCATCGTAAGCTACCATTCTTGAAGTATGCGGTGCATTTTTCAATACATTATCCGTTTTATCAACCGCGCCAGAAATTACGTCTTCTATTTCTGATTTAATGCTAATTAAAGCCTCCATAAATCTATCAAGTTCTGCTTTAGACTCACTTTCAGTTGGCTCAATCATTAACGTTCCAGCTACTGGAAAAGAAACCGTTGGTGCATGAAAACCATAATCCATTAAACGTTTAGCCACATCAACAACCTCAATTCCGTGTGCTTTATACTTACGGAAATCTACAATCATTTCGTGGGCTACATTTCCTTTCTCACCAGAATAAAGAATATCAAATCCGTTTTCAGCTAATTTCTTACGCATATAGTTTGCATTCAAAATGGCTATTTTAGTAGACCTTACTAAACCTTCCGTTCCAAGTAACTTGATATACCCATAAGAGATTGGTAAAACTAAAGCGCTACCAAAAGGGGCTGAACTCACTGCGTGAATTCCGTGCTCTCCTCCTACTTTAATCAACTTATGGTTGGGTAAAAACGGTACTAATTTATCGTTCACACCAATTGGGCCCATACCAGGACCGCCACCACCGTGAGGAATTGCAAATGTTTTATGTAAATTTAAGTGACACACATCTGCGCCAATTTTACCTGGAGATGTCAAACCTACTTGCGCATTCATATTAGCTCCATCCATGTAAACAAGTCCACCATTATCATGAATAACATCCATAATCTCAGAAACACTCGCTTCAAAAACGCCATTTGTAGAAGGATACGTAATCATTAAAGCAGCCAAACGATGTTTGTTTGCTACCGCTTTTTCACGTAAATCCTCTACATCAATTTCCCCATTTTCTAAACTCTTCACAATTTGCACTTCCATACCTGCCATGACAGCAGACGCAGGGTTTGTGCCATGCGCTGAACTTGGAATTAAGCACAATTTTCTTTCGGAATCATTACGATGTTGGTGATATGCTTGTATCACTTTCAATCCAGTATATTCTCCTTGCGCTCCAGAATTAGGCTCGAAACTCATGGTAGTGAATCCTGTGATATCAGATAAATCTTTGTTCAATTCATCAATCAATTCAATATATCCTTGCGCTTGATTTACCGGTACAAATGGGTGAATATTCATAAACCCAGGATTTCCGATTGGCAACATTTGACTTGCGGCATTCAATTTCATGGTACAAGAACCTAACGAAATCATAGAGTGCGTTAAAGATAAATCACGATTCTCTAACTTTTTCAAATAACGCATCATTTCTGTTTCAGAGTGATTTTTTCTAAAAACAGAATTCGTTAAAAATGGACTTGTTCTTCTTAATCCTTTAGGAATTTCAATATCTGAACAACAATCTTCTACAACTGTGTTCCCAAACATTTCTAAGATATCATTTACGTCACCTAAAGTCATTGTTTCATCGGTACTCAAACCAAATCCACCTTCAAAATAACGGAAATTAATTTCTTGTTCTAAAGCCTTTTTCTCAATTACTGTTAACTCTGCTTCGGAAGCTTCAAACGAAATGGTATCAAAAAACGAATCATTGATTTGCTTATACCCTTTCGCTTTAATTCCGTTACTTAATGTCACCGCCTTGGCGTGAATTTTTAATGCCGTAGCTCTTAGTCCGTCTTGACCATGAAACACCGCATAAAAACCTGCCATTACTGCCAATAAAGCTTGAGCAGTACAGATATTTGATGTGGCTTTTTCTCTTTTAATATGTTGCTCTCGTGTTTGAAGAGACATACGATACGCAGGATTCCCTACAGCATCTTGAGAAAGTCCAATTATACGACCCGGAATATTTCTTTTATACTCTTCACGTGTAGCCATAAATGCAGCGTGAGGTCCACCATAACCAATAGGAACTCCCATTCGTTGTGAATTACCTACTACACAATCAGCACCCCAAGCACCTGGCTCTTCAATCAAAGTCAAAGCCATTAAATCAGAAACTACACCGAATTTCACACCCGCTTCGTTTAATGATTTTCCGAATGCTTTGTAATCTTCCACGTTTCCATTAGCTGCTGGGTATTGCACTATAGCTCCAAAGAAAGAACTGTCTGGTGTAAAGTTCTGATAATCGCCAAATACCAATTCGATACCTACTGCATTTGCATGTGACACAATTACATCAATGGTTTGAGGAAAAACATTCTCTTCTACAAAGAACTTATTGATCCCTGCTTTCACTTCTTTTCTAGAACGTAAATGATAAAACATCATCATCGTTTCTGATGCAGCCGTAGCTTCATCCAATAAAGAGGCATTAGCCAAAGGCAAACCAGTCATGTCAACTATCAACGTTTGGAAATTGAACATTGCTTCTAATCTACCTTGCGCAATCTCCGCTTGATATGGCGTATAAGCCGTGTACCATCCCGGATTTTCAAAAACATTTCTTAAAATTACTGGAGGAGTAATGGTGTTGTAATACCCCATTCCAATATATGTTCTGAACTGTTTATTTTTATCTGCTAAGGCATTTACATGTCGGCTATATTCCAACTCCGTCATACCCTCACCTACAGAAAGAGGTGCGTCTAATCTAATTTTCGTAGGAATTGTATCCTCAATTAAATCATCAATATTTTTATATCCTAAGTAATCCAGCATTTGACTTTCGTAGTGGTCATTCACTCCAATATGTCTTCTGGTAAAATTTCTATATTCCATAAATCAATTTTAAAATATCATCCATTTTTAGGTCGACAAATGTACTATATTATGGATTGTATTTAAATGATTTTAAAACGCAAAAAATGGACTTTATAAATTAGGGTGAATCCCTTACACACCGTAATAAACAAGTGGTTATTTTGCAATAAAGCTTCCGAGCATTAATTCATTTTTATTTCAAAATCCTCAAAACAATATGATAAGCCAACTAATTAACAAATCTTTCATAAACGCACGTACGAAAGATTATATCTTTGGCGCTTTAAAAATCGCACCTAAATGAGGTTAATTTCAATAATTGCGTTTGTAGTTTCCATGTTCTCTTTCAATCAACTGAAAGGACAAGACACCATTACTTTACTTAGCGGAAAGGTAATACACGTTGAGGTTTTGGATACAGATAGCTTTTCTATCACCTATAATTACCAGAAGAAAAAGAAAACCAAGCAAAAGGCTATATCTTCTGAATTCGTTTTTGATATTACGTATCAAAACGGCACTATTGATACATTGTACAAAAAAGACCCAAGCATTGACCAATACCTTACCGTGGAAGAAATGCATCTATTTATTTTGGGTGAACAAGATGCGTTGAAGTATTATAAGGCCACTTTTACCACCATTTTTGGAGTAGCTTTTGGAGCAGGATTTGGATACCTTTTACATGATGGCTTTTATGTAGCGGGAGTACCGTTAGTTTATACCGTTGGAGCTGGTGTTTCAAAAATCACCATTAGAAATGGAGAGTACCGGTCGTCAACGGTACTAAGTAATCCCGCTTATCAAGAAGGATACATCAAAGTAGCGCGAAGCAAGAAAGCTTTTAACGCTCTTGCAAGTAGTACTGCTGGTACTTTAATTGGCGTTTTAATTGGCAATGCAACCAAATAACGACATCAAAATTGTTGGCATTAAACGTAAGATGAAGCCTGACCAGGAGAAATCTCATCACGACCACCAACATCATCATCCAAAATCAAATAATACACGAAGATTTTTTCTTCGAATAGCACATAGTAACGCCTATTTACCCATACCTATATTGGCTATGGTTTTGGCTACTTATATGCTTTTAGGTGACTTCAACTTCGATTATTTTTACCTTGGATTTTTATCCTTCTCCGTTTTGTTTTTATATCCCTTACATAGAGTTATTGGCGTCAACATGACTATTCCCGTTGAATTCACCAAGGCTCAAAGAGAAGTTAGCAAACACCCTCATATTTCATATGCCGCTATTATTGTTGGCTTTGTAGGAACTGTGTTTTTCACCTTTCAATTAAGTTTTGAAACCATCCAGTTATTGGTTCCGTTAGGAGTGGTTTCGGTCGCGTATTCTTTACCCTTAATACCCACTATAAACGGGTGGAAACGATTACGAGATATTCCAGGAATAAAGATTTATGCCATATCTATTGTGGTCACCCTCACTACCTCTACTATTCCATTACTCTTAATGGGTTCCATATCGAATACCGATATTTTATTACTAGGAATACAGCGGTTCTTATTTATACTAGCCATCACTATTCCTTTTGATATACGTGATGTGGTAATGGACAAAAGATGGAAACTAAAAACCATCCCTCTTATTCTAGGAAACGAAAAGGCGATTAAACTGGCTATAATTTTAATCAATTTCACCTTAGTTATTGCGATAGGACAATTCTTTATGACCCATCTTTTTGGATTCGAAATTCTACTAGCCCTTTTAATTTCAAATCTATGGGTTAGCTATATCCTTTCTATTTTCAGAGAAAACAACACGCCATTATTCAATGCTTTTATTGTAGAGGGCACGATGGTTTTTTATTTTGCAATGGTGACAATTGCTGCTATTGTGGCTACTTTAATTTAACAGCTCAAACTCTTTAAAAGAGTATAAACCTTTGTAAAACTTAAGCTCTTTCTTTTTAACAAACCCATTATTCAAAAACAATTTAGTGTAGTCAGGCGTGCTCTTTCTGTACACATTGGTCAAAGGATAGAACAGCACATAAAGCGCACGAACCACAAGGTCATTAAACCATCCCAAATCTTGAGCTGGCGAAAAATCAATGACGTATATGCTAGAATTATTGGAAAGTAAACTTTTAGCTTTATGAATATTCTCTATCACCTCCTCATTAGTAAATAGGTCTAAATAAAAAGGAAATACCATGGAATCGAACTTAGTCTCCGTTTCATATTCTAAAAACGGACTAACCACAAATTTCACATTTGCACCCATTTCAAATTGGGCATTTTGAAATCTAGCTTTTGCTTTTCCGGATAATACGGAGGAAATATCTAAATGAGTTATTTCTGGGCAACACTCATTTTTAATAATTTCTTGCATGGTATTATCTGCTCCGCCACCTGCTATTAATACATTACGATGTAAACCAAAATGAGGAACGCTTTTAGAAATTACTTTCTCTGGGGTATTGGCTAAAAAGATTTGTTTAAGCGGATTGTAAAAGTGGCCTAAGAAATTAAATGACCGTTTCAGTTGCAAGGGATTACTATTTGGAGATTCACTTTTCACCATAAAAGCATCAATAGCGCCACGCCTATTTTTTCTTAGCTTGCGTTAAATCATGAAAAACCTGTTCTAACTGTCGTTCTACAAGTGTTAGTTCTAAAACAGTAAGTCCTTTTTTAACGGCAAGAGCAAAAAGTTCCGGACGTACATCCAATGCAGATTGCGTTCTTAATTCAAACGTATTTTCACCTACTAAAGTAACTTCAATAATCTCTGGAATTTCATTAAACACGGCATCTGAAACTTCATCGCTAAACTGGATTTTAATAATTCTAAATCCTTCAGAAACCTCATTTATTTGTTCAATCGGTTTATCAGCTACAATTTTGCCTTCATTAATAATAACTACTCTACTACACACCGCTTCCACTTCTTGCATGATGTGTGTTGAAAGCATTACCGTTTTATCCTTCCCAATTTCACGAATTAGGTTTCTAATTTCTACAATTTGATTTGGATCTAATCCAGTAGTCGGTTCATCTAAAATCAAAATGGCTGGATCATGAAGAATAGCATGCGCTAAACCCACCCTTTGACGGTATCCTTTAGATAAGCTTTCAATTATCTTGTTTTGCTCTTTACCTAAACCTACTAATTTTATTACTTCCGCAATGCGTTCTTTTTTGTTTTTTACGTGTGTTAAATTAGCTGCAAACTCTAAAAACTCCCATACATACATTTCTATGTACAATGGATTATGCTCTGGTAAATATCCAATTTGTTGCTTTAATTCTAACGAATTCTCATCCATTTCTAAATCAAGCACCTTAACTACTCCATCCGTTTGTGGCAGATATCCCGTAATAATTTTCATCATGGTTGATTTACCTGCTCCGTTTGGACCTAAGAAACCTACAATTTCACCCGGTTTTATTTCAAACGAAACATTATCAAGCGCTTTTTGTGCGCCATAAATTTTAGTGATGTTTTTTACCGATATCGACATAATGGAAAATTGAAAGCTCAAAAATACAGTTTACTGTGAGATGTTGAAATTTTAAGTTTGAAAGTATTTTATTTTGGAATGATTGTTAGGGCGGTTAGCATTACTTTTTATCCACGAATGCACGAATCTCTTTTTCCAAATTAGCTAAAGCATCCACTCATTTGTGCATTCATGGCCTCTTTTATAAAGGTTCAAACAACCTAATGACTATTTTCCATTTGAAATTACAGCTATCCGTCTCAAAGACCTACTTTTGACGCTTATCTCAACAGGATTCATGGCAAAAGGATATGTAACAAAATCAACCGGGAGTTGGTACGAAATTAGACTTGAAAACGGTGAGTTTATTGACGCGCGTTTAAAAGGTAAATTTCGAATTAAAGGTATCCGTACCACCAATCCAATTACGGTAGGTGATGTGGTTGAAGTTTTAAATAGCGAAGAGGATGAAGCGGTAATAACCGAACTAGAACCTCGTAAAAATTACTTAATTCGTAAAGCAACAAACTTGAGTAAGGAGTCGCATATTATTGCTTCTAACATTGACCAAATTGTAGTGGTTTTAACCGTTGCCATGCCGAGAACACCACTTGGTTTTGTAGATCGCGTTTTAGCTACCGCTGCCGCTTATGATATTCCTGTTATTCTTGCTTTTAACAAAGTGGATATTTATCAAGAAAAAGATGAAGACCGTTTTGATGAGTTAATTGGTATTTACGGCCCTATTGGTTATAAAATGCTAGCTACATCTTGTATTACCATGAAAGGTATTGAAGAGTTGAAAGAGATGATGAAAGATAAAACCACCCTGTTTACTGGACAGTCTGGAGTTGGGAAATCTTCATTAATTAATGCTTTAGATAGTGAGTTAGATTTATGGGTGGATGAAATTTCTGAGTACAACGATAAGGGAAGACATACCACCACATTTGCAGAAATGCATTTCACTGATTTTGGAGCCCGTTTAATTGACTCACCAGGATTACGAAGCTTCGGGATGATTGATATTGACAAAGCGCATTTAGCGCATTATTTCCCAGAGATGAAAAACTTACTTGGGGAATGTAAATTCAATAATTGCGTTCATATTAACGAACCACATTGCGCCATAAAAACAGCTTTAGAAAAAGGGGAGATTTCAGAAAGTCGTTACAAAAACTACTTGATGATGTTTAACGATGAAGATTTAAAGGTGAAGTATAAGTAATTGGTTTAAAATCTTTTTGAATGTTTGCTTTTAGGCTTCCGTTTTTAACACTCACGCACTTGCCTTTGCGGAGCTTCAGCGAAGAAAGGAAGTTCGCAAAGAAGACCACTTCTATTAATGAGCAATGTTACAGCAGTTTAATACAGGATGAATTGGCAAGCCTAACCAACTCCAAACCAAACGTTAGGCATCCAACATCGGTCACCGATCACAACCTTACAATTTCTTAACCGTAATAATATTTACCGGACAGTTTTTTGCGGCTTGCACATTTTCATCTAGAGCGAAATCAGGTGCGTTGATAATATAATACTCGCCTTTCATCTTGGCTTTTAGTAAATAGCATTTACCATCTGCTTTACTCATTTTCCAATACTCAGGTGCAGCTTCAACACAGGCGTTACATCCAATGCATTTCTGCCTATGTTGAACTATTTGGATCACGCATCCACAATTTTGTACAACTTATCAGCAGGACGTACTTTGTCTTCCAATTTAAAAGTGAAACTATCTCCACGTTTAACAGACTCTACACTATTTTCTTCTAATCTCAAATCAGTAATGGTATGTTCTACAATTCCAGTAGTAGGACCCGTAATAATAACTTCATCACCAATCGCTAATTCTCCATTTTTCATTTTGAATTCGCCTACGCCAATTTTACCAAAGTATTTCACACCATCAGCAATAAAAACCTTACGTTTTTTAGCTTTAGAACCATCTTCATCGGTCCATTCACCCAATTCTTTTCCTAAGAAATAACCACCCCAGAATCCACGGTTAAATACATTATCCATTCTGGTTTCCCATTCTTTCCCTTTTTCAAAAGTGAAAGATTCTTCCGCAACAGCGTCAGCTGCCTCACGGTAACATGCAGTAACCTCTTTAACGTAATCAGGACCTTTACTACGACCTTCAATTTTTAAAACGCTAACTCCCGTTTCAATAATTTGATCTAAAAAGGTTACGGTACATAAATCCTTCGGACTCATGATGTATTCATTATCAATTAATAGCTCGTTACCCTCACTATCTTTTACTTCGTATGTTCTACGGCAATTTTGTTTACAAGCACCACGGTTTGCAGATGAGTTTGCGGTATGAAGACTCAAGTAACATTTACCTGAAACAGCCATGCAAAGCGCGCCATGAACAAAGACTTCAATTTTAACATGCTCTCCATTAGGACCACGAACATCTTCAGATATAACGGCATCACAAATAGATTTTACTTGTTGTAAAGTAAGCTCTCTTGAGAGCACCATTACATTCGCAAAGTTGGCATAAAACTTAACTACCTCAATATTGGTGATATTGATTTGGGTAGAGATATGTACTGACATACCTAAACCATGGGCATAGCTAATAGCTGCTTGATCCATTGCAATAATGGCATCTACATTACTATCAGCAGCAGTTTTTACAATCTTCTTCATCAAGTTGATGTCGTGATCGTAAAGAATGGTGTTTAAAGTTAAGAATGCTTTAACGCCATTTTCATGACAAAGTCGTACTACTTCTACTAAATCTTCGGTAGTGAAGTTAATAGACGAGCGTGCACGCATGTTTAATTGCTCAATACCAAAGTATACGCAATCTGCACCACCCTGAAAAGCAGCTCTTAAACTTTCAAAACTCCCAACGGGAGCCATTATCTCAACTGTTCTTTTGCTCATAAGCTGCAAAAGTAGTTTTTTGAACTAAGGAGGAATAAAAGAACAAGTTAAAAACAGAAAGAGTTTCTTAAGGCAATATAAGATTAGGTAATAGTGAAAAAGCATGACACAAAAAAAGAGCCCGGTAAAACCGAGCTCTTATTCTTAATAAAACAATTTTCTAATTAACAATTATTTTTCTTGTGTACTGGAATTCTGTACTGATTACGCTCAACACGTAAATTCCCTTTGGTAAAATTGAAATACCAATAGATTCATCTTCCCCAAATAAATTCGTTGAAGAATGTACTACCTTACCATCCATACTGGTTAGGGTGATAATGCTATTAACACCTTTTACTGGAATTGAAAAATTTAAAACTAAACTAGTAGGTACAGGATAAACTTCTAATTGATTATCCTTAACAATAGTATTTATGGAAAGATTAAAATCTAGCTCAAGCAGCCACACATCAGTAGAGCCCTTTGATGGTTCCGTTTTATTTCCAGAAATATCAGAAAAAGAACTACCCAGTAGGAATAACGTTCCTTTAGAAGACTCTAAAACTCTTGAGTTTTGCTCTTTACTTGTTCCTCCTGCAGCAAACTCAAACATTTTCACTCCATTTGTATCCATACCTACAGCCCAGAAATCTTCTTCACCAAATGAATCCAAAGTCTTATTTCCAGATGCATTTGATTTTGAATCACCTAAAATAATATTCATGTTATTCAATGTCGAAAAAAATATTCCAGATTTAACACCATCTTCTTGGTTAGCTCCTCCAAAAGAAACATCCCATAAGAGATTCAAATTACTATCAATATTTACCACCCAATAATCATCTAAACCAAAATTAGTAGCTGTTTTAGAACCAGAAACAGGCGAACTTGAAGAACCAAATAAGGAAAAAGTACCATTTGGATTAATGGATATAACAGAACTTGACTCAGAGTCATTACCCCCATACGAATTGCTTCTTAAAATAGTACCATTGGTATCCGTTATGATCACCCAATAATCACCTGAACCATAAGAATCTTCTAACTTATCTCCCGAAATACCTGAGCTTGAACGTCCAGTAAAAATGATTGATTCATTAAACATCGAAATTCCTCTCACATATTCGTCAGATGAGCCTCCGTAAACAAATTGCTTTTCAATAGCCCCTTGAGCATCTACATAAATTGCCCAAAAATCATTCATTCCTTTTGATGCTACACTTTTATTCCCGTTAACTCCTGATGAGGATGTAGTTGCTAAGATGATTTTATTTGGTGAAAGCTCTAATAAGTTCATTCCGAAATCGCCATCTTGCCCACCGTAACTTTTTTGCCATTCCAATATTCCAGATGATGAGATTTTAACTACCCAAATATCATAATCACCGTAATGCACACTCGTTTTATTACCCGAAATGGGAGATTCAGAATTACCTATCGCCATAAACCCTCCATCAGAGGTTTGAATCATAGAAATAGGAATATCATACCCAGATCCACCAAGTGTAATTTGCCAAATTAAAGTTCCATTTGGTTGTGTTTCGTAAATCCAATAATCCATTTTCCCAAATCCATTTTCTGTTTTATCGCCCGAAATATCTGACCAAGAGCTGGCACAGATAACATAATTCCCATTAGGCAACTCCACCATTGAAACCCCACGATCTGCACTTAAACCACCAGTCACATTTTGATATGAAATAGATGGAGTTTGAGAATAGAAGTTATTTGAGATCAAAATGGATATAAAAAGAAAGAGAAATCTCATGAGTTAGTTGTTAATAAGTTTGGTTAGAATTATTTGAATCCATAAAAAAGTAAAAGTAAAGCAGAAAAATCTATTCCACAAAAAAAGAGCCCGGTAAAATCGAGCTCTTTTAAACTATTTGTGAGAGTTCTTATTTTGTTAAAAAACCTACTTTAAACCCAATAGTACCAGCTAGCGGAATGTATTCTCCAAGCATAAATCCGTAATGGGATTTCGGACCATAAAACTCATAATTAGTAGTACTCGAATTGAAATTGTCAGCCCCATAACCAACACCGAAAAATAAATCAACCAAAAACACATCATTCATCACCCATTGCTTCCCAATATTTAGCATTAATGCTCCTGCAATAACATCTTTTCTTTCTGTAGTAGACAAACCGAATCCATTGATAGGATTATTTGTATATTTCCTTACATCCGTTTGATATACTGAAAGTATTATTTCTGGGCGGAAATAAAAGCCTTTAAGTAAATGCGAATACTTCATTCCTCTGAGTTCGAAATCAGGTGTAGAAATAAACTTCACCCCAGCTTTCAAATATCCACCACCTGAGTTTCTATTATCTACATTTCTTCCTAAGCCAATCAGACCTAAGCTACCTTCCACACTCATTCCTGGTTTAAGAGAGCGTTCATATCCTATGTTCAACGCACCCGTTAATGGAGAGAACAACCCTATTTTAAAGGCATTCTTACTTTGCCCTAAGTATAAACTAGGATCCGTCATTTTACTTTGGAAAATCATTTCCTTTCCATTCTCTAATACAATTTTTTCAATTTTAGCTTTATCTAAAACGTA
>CAXMPG010000076.1:0-15682 GCA_964195485.1 uncultured Desulfobacterales bacterium | reverse complement strand
AATGATAAATTTATCGCCTACTTCAAAGAAGTGGTGAAATTGAATACCCACATCACGATCTAAGTTAAAGGCATCATTAAATATAGAACGATTTACAAATTGTAGGTTTCCAGAGGAAACCACACGTTCCCGGTTTCCAGGGAGTTTTCCTTGACCAAACCAAATATCAGAGTGCTTTGCAAATCGGTACTTAACCATAGCATCACGCACATAACCACCTACCACGTCAAACTCAATTTTGTAGCGTAAATCTGGGTTAACCATAAAACCGTCAAATTTCATTCTACCGCGGGCTACCCAAGCTTGTTGTTCAAATTCGGTGGTGTTTTCATTGTACACATAATCCCAACGAGGTTGAACTCTAATCCCTATCTTTAAACCGAAAGAGCCATCGTTTGTTTTGAAATTGATTCCCTTACCAAAAGAACCGTCATAGTTGATTTGAGCGAAAGAGTAACCGCCTATTAAAACCAACATTGAAAATGCAAGTATTTTCTTCATCCCTAATAATTTTTAAGTTACTAAAAACCAGCTCCGACACCGTGTTTTAGATGCTGCAAATATGTATCAAGGAAATTTCTAGTTACCTAACCTAATATTAAGCTTATGTTATTAAATTGTTTCTTTTTTGTAAAAGATGGAAAGAAAATATCCTCTTTTTTTGATGAGGTTGAGCACTTTATAAAAGTGATAACTTAACCCGATTTACTTCAAAATCTTCCGCAACGATTTTAACGAACCATCTATCGCACTCGACTCATATTCAATACGTAGTATATGAGATATTAGAGGATAGATATCTATATTTTCAAAAGAGTCAACCTTTGTATCGTGAATAAATGCTGGTCCAGTCGCATAAAAAATAGCTCCCATAGAAGGGCAATCTGCAGGGTCGTAACCGTGAGTGCTTGATCCTTGGGGAATTGGCTTAGAATGTTTACCAAAAGTATAGGGTGGTTTAGGCATTAACAACAAATCACCTACGCGACTATCCGCTTTATTATAATGGAAACGCTTTGGCATATTTGATTTCAAATAAACAGTATACCTTGTGGTATCCATACGTAGTGCGTGATAAAGAGAATCAATAAAAAGGGAATCTTGATTATAGACCATTAACGGAAAGCTTTTAGAAACGATAGTCCCTTCTGGAATCAAATCGTCTGGATAAATAACGTTTTCTCTTTCTACCTCAATCATTCCATGATCAGATACTACGATTAGGTTTACGGGTAAATTCAAAGCATCTACTTGGGTCATTAAATTTCCAATAGTTGCATCAATACTTTTTACAGCTGAATCCATTTCTAAGGAATTTGGGCCATACTTATGTCCCACATCATCAGTAATAGAAAAGTATAGGGTAATAAAATGTGGACGAACTTTCTCTGGCATTTGCAGCCATTTCACGGTTTGATTTACGCGTTCTTGATCGGTAACTTTTCCGTTGTATTTAAAGTAATACGTAGGATATGTATTTTCAATAGGGGCTTCTGAACCTACCCAAAACATACTGGCAGTCACCATTTCGTTTTCAGAAGCTAAAACCCAAAGAGGTTTTCCTTTATAGAAATCTCCGTTTTCAACTACACTCCGATTTCCAATAGAGTACATTTCTTTTAATTCGGGATGATAGAATGCATTGCTTACTAATCCGTTATTTCCAGGATATAACCCCGTAACAATGGTATAATGGTTAGGGAAAGTTTTAGTTGGAAATGAGGCTATCATTTTGGTAGCGGATGCGTCAAAACTCAATAGGTTTTTCGCCCCATATTTAGCCGCATAATCATATCTGAATCCATCAATAGAAACTAAAATTACATACGGTTTTACTATAGATGATTCACTATTTTCTTGTACGCGAACTATTTCATTTTTTGGATATGAAATGGTGTCTGAACTCGAAGTGTGATTAGTTTGACATCCCGTAAATAGAAGTAGTGCAATACTAAATAGAAGAAACCGTGTCATGAACAATGAATTTGATGAAAGCAAAAATAGGTATAGAATGGCCCTCCAATATAAATTAGAGGGTATGTTATTAAAGGGTGTAAATGAATTCTCAGATAAAGAAGTAGCAACCAAACAAGTTTTCGTTAGCCTACAATAGAATAGATATTAGAATTAGTAAGGCTAAAAAGGGTGCCATTTCCAATGCTAAACGAACTTTCACTTTAGTGAACCTGGTTCGAATCCTATTTTTCTTCCATGTTTTGCCATTCGTACGTGTTGATATAATTAATCATTTAAGCGGTTTTTGTTAACCCATCAAATTTAGATTTAAGGTCAGATAAAGTGAAATTTTCAAACCCATCAATTACAAATTGCGCATTACGTAAAATGTGAGTATCTCCGACTCCAACCGACATATACTCTCCGCGATTAGCAGCTTCAATACCTGCAACGGCATCTTCAAATACAACGGTGTTTTGAGGAGATACATTTAGCGCTTTAGCCCCTTTATTAAATACTTCTGGGTTGGGTTTCCCAAGTTCTACTTGGTTTCCGTCAATGATGGCTTCAAAATAATGAGTAAGTCCTATTTTCTCTAAAATAAGGAGGGCATTTTTACTAGCCGAACCTAATCCAATTTTAATGTTGTTTTTCTGTAATGACTGCAAGAAACGTTCTACACCAGGAAGTGTTTCATCGCCAAGCATGCCTTCAACCAGCGTTAAATACACATCATTCTTTTTAATAAGGGCATTTTGAAATTCCTCATCAGAAATGGTCACATTCCCTTTTTTTAGAATTTGAATGAGCGAATCTACTCGGCTTACTCCTTTTAAAGATTCATTATCGATGAGGTTAAATTCTACCCCAAAGCTTGAAGCAATTCTTTGCCATGCAATAAAGTGATACTTGGCAGTATCACAAATTACTCCGTCTAAATCAAAAATACATGCTTTTATCATGACTGTATGGTTTCTTTAATGATGTACTTTTTATGGTAACCCACTAATCGGTCAACCGGACGTTGAATTACATCTCCAATATTTAATCCTAACTCTTCAGCGGCACTAATAATGGCTTCCTTAAAATGAAAGGCTACTGAACCTACAAAATTGATTTGCGTGTTTTTGGCATCTGGATAACACATAACATGTGTTTCTAAGAAATCTTTCATTCCATTATGAAGCATCTTTTTAAAGATGGGCTCATTTTTATATCCAGAAATAAAACGTACAAAGCTTGCTAAATAAACGTTTGCATAAGGCTTAACATACACATTGGTAACAATTTCTTGCATGGTAAGTCCGTAGGTATCTTCAAAATCTTTGTTTATTTTTTCAGGTAGTTTACCGTATAAATGTGCGGCAATTAATCGTTTACCAAAGTAAGAACCACTTCCTTCATCACCTAAAATAAATCCTAAAGCAGGAACGGCTTCTGTCAGTTTGTTTCCATCAAAAAAACAAGAGTTTGAACCCGTACCTAAAATGCATGTGATATTTGGTTGCCCTTGGTATGCAGAATATGCGGCACCTAATAGATCGTGATCTACCAAAATGGATGCATTTGGAAAACTTAATTTTAGCGCAACCACAACTATTTTGTTGAGTTCAGCAGATGAACACCCCGCCCCGTAATAGTAAATTTCTTCCACTTCCGAATAAAGCTCTGATAACTGCTCATTCTGCTTTATAGCTGTAGATATGGTAGCCTGAGTGTGAAAATATGGATTGAATCCCATGGTTAAAGTTCTAAAAACCTCTTCCCCTGATTTTTCAATAGCAACCCAATCGCATTTGGTTGACCCACTGTCCGCAATTAAAATCATAATATCAATAATTAATGTATCGTAAAACTAGGTGGACGCAATTTGGGCCACCTTTAATAACTCTGGATTTAAACTTGGATGTTGTTTGATTGCATCCTTTAAAGAGGTGGTAACCATATGATTATTTTCAATTCCAATCATTACCCCGCTTCTTTTTAACATTAATAACTCAATGGCTTTAACACCCATTCGAGTAGCCATAACTCGGTCAAAATAACTCGGAGACCCCCCACGTTGGATATGTCCTAAAACAGTGACCTTAATATCAAATTCTGGAAATTCTTTCCGTGTTTTTTTTGCAATTTGATAAGCGCCTCCTTCTTGGTCGCCCTCAGCTACAATAACGATGTTAGAGGTTTTTTTACGTTCTCTACCCATTTTTAGGGTTTCAATTAAATCCTCGTATTCGCCTTCCAATTCTGGAATTAAAACTTTTTCAGCACCACAGGCTATTCCTGAATACATAGCGATGTATCCAGAATCTCGCCCCATTACTTCAACAAAAAAGAATCTATTATGAGAGCTGGCAGTATCTCTAATTTTATCCACAGCTTCAATTACGGTATTCACCGCAGTATCAAAACCAATGGTGTAATCTGTTCCGTTAATATCGTTATCAATGGTCCCAGGAATTCCAACACAAGGAAATGCAAATTCTTTTTCAAAAATTCGTGCTCCAGTAAAGGACCCGTCACCACCGATTATAACCAATGCGTCAATGCCTTTAGCTTTTAAATTATCAAAAGCTTTTTTTCTTCCCTCAGGAGTTCTAAACTCAACGGAGCGAGCAGTTTTTAAAATGGTACCCCCTCGATTTATGATATTACTCACCGAACGGCCTTTCATTGAAATAAAGTCGTTATTTATTAAACCTTGATAGCCTTGGAGAACTCCAAAGGCTTCAATATCATAATATATAGCCGATCTAACCACTGCACGAATGGCGGCATTCATTCCAGGAGCATCTCCACCAGATGTAAGTACCGCTATCTTCTTTATTTTTCCCATATTTGTAAATAGTTCTGCAAATTAGTGTATTTTTAACACTAATTAAAAATTTTACGTTCAAGTTTTTTTTTGGTTAAGTTTTGAAAAAGAATGTAATTTATTTAGAAAGAGCGTACTAAACAATATTATGAGTGTAAATATTCAAATGTCTGATGTGTCTGTTGACTGTGTAGTTTTCGGATTTGATGATAATCAACTTAAAGTTTTACTCATTGAACAAGAAAAAGCGCCTGACTCCATAGTAAATGAAAAGCGTTACGCTTTGCCAGGAGATCTAGTTTTTTTATCGGAAGGTTTAGACGCTGCTGCACGAAGAGTTTTAAATGAATTAACCAGTCTTGAGAACGTATATTTAGAGCAATTCCACACTTTTGGTGACCCAGATAGGGTGAGTGACTTAAAGGATGTAGAATGGTTACGTAGTTTTAGAAAAAAACCAGATACACGTGTTATTACTACGGGATATTATTCTTTAGTAAAAATGGAAGATTACAGTCCCAAAGCAGCCAGTTTTGCAAGTGATATTGTATGGTGGGATGTAAATGATTTTCCGGATTTAGCTTTTGATCATAATCACATTTTAACGAAAGGTTTAAGTGCACTTCGTGAGCGATTTAGACACCATCCAATTGGATTTGAGTTACTACCTAAGAAATTCACATTAAGTCAGTTACAGGAACTGAATGAAATTGTTTTAGGCGAGAAATTGGATAAACGTAATTTCCGTAGAAAGATCAGTAAAATGATGTCTATTATTCCTTTAGATGAAAAGCAAAAAGGCGTGTTGCATAAACCCGCACAGCTTTTTGAATATGATGCAAGTAAGCGAGAATAGGTAATCTGTATTGTGATATGTGGGATACCGGCACATTTTATTTCTAAATTTCACTTTTTTCCAGTGGTTTAATATGGAAATGTAACCATCAAAAAACGGATTGTAGAACAAAATTTCGTACACCTAAGAACAAATCTTATTTTTGAGCCAACTATGACTCCAAGAATATTTAAATGGGTATTTATTTCCATGCTCTTGAGCACACAATTAACTGTGAGTGCTCAATTTACCGATGATTTTACCGATGGTGATTTCACAAATAACCCAACCTGGACAGGTGTAACATCTCATTTTCAAATTAATGCAACTAACCAATTGTGGTTGAATGCGCCAGCGGTTACGGCTACCTCTCACTTGGTTACGCCAAGTACTGCCATTGGTAACGCTCAATTTGATTTTAATGTAAAAATGGATTTTGACCCATCGGGTTCAAATTATTGTAAAGTGTACCTTACTTCAACCGATAGTAATTTGTTGGGTGCTTTAAATGGGTATTTTGTGAGAATTGGGGGTGCTTCAGGAACTATTGATGATGTGAGTTTATTTTATCAAAACGGATTAACGGATACTAAAATCATTAACGGCACTAACGGAACTGTGGCTTTTACCCCAAATTTGAATGTTAGAGTAACGCGTGATATGGCGGGAAACTGGGAGTTACTTACCGATACCAATTTGAGCGGGACCTATATTTCTGAAGGAACGGCTTTTAATAATCAAATCATTACATCTGCTTATTTTGGTGTTTTCTGCATTTATACATCCAGTAGAAGTAATAAGTTTTTCTTTGATAATTTTATGGTTACCGGTGGACTTATAGTGGATATTGACCCACCTGTTTTAGATAGTGCAGTGGCCAATACGTTAACGCAAGTATCGGTTTATTTCAATGAGAAAATTGATGTGACTACGGCACAAAACCTGGTAAATTATTCTTTAGATAACGGAATTGGAAATCCTACTTCAGCGGCTATAGATGCGGTTGATTCTTCTTTGATTCACCTCAATTTTAGTACTGGAATCCCAAATAACACTAATTTTATTCTCACAGTTACTAACGTAGAAGATGAATCAGGAAATGCGTTAACATCAGCTACCACTACTTTTACAACTTCTTTTCCAGTATCATTTAATTATGGTGACGTGGTTATTAACGAAATTTACGCTGATCCCACTCCCAGTAATGGATTGCCAGAAGAAGAGTATGTGGAGTTGGTAAATACAACATCGAGTACCATAAACTTAATTAACTGGACTTACACCGATGGTTCTACTACAGTGACTTTATCCAATTACAATTTAGCCGTTGGAAACCACTTAATTATTTGCCATGAAGATGATACAGCACTGTATTCATCGTATGGAAACGTACTTGGTTTATCCTCTTGGCCAACACTTAATAATAGCGGAGACGATTTAGGGTTACGCGATGGTATGAATAGCTTAATTGACTCGGTGTCTTACGCTTCTAGTTGGTACCAAGATGCCGCAAAAGCAGCAGGTGGTTGGTCTTTAGAAAGAATAAACCCTGATGCGACTTGTAGCGATGCTACTAACTGGAAAGCTTCCACGAATGGACTTGGAGGTTCTCCTGGTTTGCAAAACAGCGTGTTTAATAATCAGCCGAATAATTCTTTACCACACGTAAAAAGTTTTGAAATTGTTGGCTTGAACACCATTCAATTGGTTTTCTCAAAATCGATTAACGTATCCAGTATTCAAACTACAGATTTTAGTATGAATAATGGATTGAGTGTAGTTTCATTTACATCGATGAGTTTCACTACCATTAATATTGTGGTTAATCCAAATATGGCGGAGGATGAGATTTATACATTAGATATTTCTACTATTGAAGACTGTTTAGGAAATGCCATTAACGACACCTTATTAACTATTGCTATTGGTAGAGAGCCAAATCGTTTTGATATCGTTTTTACCGAAATTTTAGCGAGTCCAAATCCCGCTAATATTGGGTTACCTGAAGCCGAATTTGTAGAAATATTTAATACTTCATCTGACCCTATTTCGTTGAATGGAATGGTTTTCAGTGATCGAAGCACATCTGTCAACCTGCCTAACGGAGTTTTGTTCCCGGGAGAGTACGCAATCTTGGTAGAGGATGTGGTAGCTGAAAACTTCGAAAGTTTTGGAAAGGTAATTTCACTGTCTAGCTGGCCATCTTTAAATAATAGTGGCGATTTGATTTCCTTAACCGGATTATTCGATACTATTGACTTGGTTTTATATAGCGATACCTGGTATACTAATGATGTCAAAAAATCGGAAGGATGGTCGTTAGAGCTAATAAACCCAGAGGTTTTGTGTTTAGGCGCTAATAATTGGACGGCTTCAAACGCCAATGCGCAAGCAACCCCAGGTCAAATAAATAGTGTGTATGATAACGCTTATGTGGTTGAATTTAATTTGATATCCGCTTCGGTGACTAGTCTTAGTCGCATAGAATTGATTTTTAGTAAGCAAATAGAATTTAGCAGTGCAATTTCATCTAATTTTCAAATTGATAATGGCATTGTTATCTCTGGTGTTACGGTTAATCCGGAAGAGTTGAATAAAGTGAGTTTAGATTTGAGTACACCGCTAGCAGAAGCGACTTTATACGAAGTTACCGTGTTAAATATGGTAGATTGTTCGGGTAATCCTTTACTCGATTCGGTTGCAATAGTGAGTTTACCTAACATGCAAGATATACTCCTAAACGAAGTGCTATTTAATCCCAATACCAACGGAAGTGATTTTGTAGAATTATATAACACGACTACTAAACCGATTGACTTAAAAGATTGGCGTTTGTTGTATTTCAGTAATTCGGGAGATTCGGCTTACAAAGTCATATCGGTAGAATCATACTTGTTGCAACCAGGACAGTTTGTTGTTTTAACCGAGGATAGTAATAATATTCAATTCGAGTATCCAAATAGTGTAGCGGGTACTTTTTTAGTAATGGATTTACCCACCTATTCAAATGCAGAAGGTGTAGTAACCGTATTGAATCAAATGGGTTTGTTGAATGACCAATTCGCATACAGTGAAACCATGCATTTTGAGTTAATTTCTGATTTTAAAGGAGTTACTTTAGAGCGCGTCAATTACCAATTAGGAGTCAACACCCAAAATAACTGGCATTCGGCTGCATCAACTTCCGGTTTTGCGACTCCAGGATTTGAAAATTCTCAATATCTTAATGGAACAGAACCGACTGACAAAGTGGTTGTTACTCCAAAAACATTCTCTCCAAATAATGATGGGTACAAGGATGTAACCGCTATTACGTATAATTTTGATACAGATGGTTTGGTAGCTACCGTAACCGTTCATAACGAAAACGGGCAAAGGGTGAAGACTTTGGTGAATAATCAAACCCTTGATTCTGAAGGGGAGTTAAATTGGGATGGCACGAACGAAAATGAACAAATTCTACCTACTGGAATGTACATTGTATTGTTTCGCGTATTCGATATAAATAATAATCAAAATGTGTACAAAAACGTGGTAGTGCTTGCTATGCCTTAGCTTGCGTTTGAAATTATTATCTTTTTAATTTTTGACCCTCACTTAGATTAGAATTAGTTGATAATTTCTTAATGTTAAAACTCTGTGCGCATAACAATTATCTATTTTGATTCCTTAAATTTGCACCCTATATTTTAAAAACAAACTATGATGAAAAAATTTACTCAATTAACAATGTTGGTTGTAGCGATGGTAGGGCTTTCAATAAGCGGATTTGCACAAGCAACAGATTTATTTATTTCAGAGTATTCGGAGGGTTCTTCGAACAACAAATACATTGAAATTTACAATGGAACAGGTGCAGCTGTTGACCTTTCTGACTATGAAATGTGGAAAATTGGTAACGGTGGAACCTGGCCAGAAAACACCATGTCTTTAAGTGGAATGCTTGCAGATGGAGCTACTTACATTTTTGCTAACTCTTCTTCAGATCCTCTGATTCTAGCTGTTGCAGATACTATATTTAGTGGACAATTAGTTTATTTCAATGGAGATGATGCTATTGGTATCGCTAAAGACGATGGTACCGGTACATTTAACTTAATTGATGCGGTAGGTACTTGGGGTGCTGATCCTGGCTCTGGTTGGGATGTTAACGGAACTACTAATGCTACAGCTAACCATACAATGGTTCGTGATGCTTCAGTTTGTTCTCCAGACACTAACTGGTCTACCGTTGTAAATATGCAATGGACGGTTTTTGCAGTAAATACTTGGACTGATGCTGGTACACACACAACTACTTGTGCAGCTTCAACATCTAATGATACAATTAACCCAGAAGTTATTGACGGCAATTTTGCATCTGCAACTATGGTAACAATAACCTTCTCTGAACCGGTTACTGCTGCGACTGCTCAAGATGTAAACAATTATGTTTTAACCCCAGGATTAACTGTTTCAAGTGCGGTACTTAGTGCTTCTGAAGATTCTGTAACATTAACTATTGCATCTCCTGGTTTCGTTACTGGAACGATGTATAACGTTGCTATTGCAAATGTGGTAGATACCTCAGGTAATGCTAACATGATGGATCCGTTCACCACTGATTTCTTTTTTAACTCTTATGCGGGTACTGATTTAATGATTACTGAAATTAGTCATTCTCAAGCTTCTTCTGGAGTTCAAGATATTGATTATTTTGAAGTATATAATTCAGGTGCTGCTGCTGTATCTATTGCAGGTATGGAAGTTACTAGCGGTGTTGAACTTAGTATTGATACTAATATTTCAATTGCAGCTGGAGCTTATTTAGTTTTTGTTGAAAATATTGATTCATTCAATTTAGCGTTTCCTTCAATCACAAATGTGGTTGAATTTGATAACGGTTCTCTTTCAGGTGGTGGTGAAACTATTACACTATCTAATACTTTAGGTGCTGCTGTTGCTTCTGTTTCTTACGGAACTTCTGCTCCTTGGCCAGCGTATTCAAACTTTGAAGCTATTGAATTATGTGATGTTGCTACTGATTACACTAATGCTGATAACTGGTATTATTCAGGTAACTTAGCGTCTAGCGTAAGTACTGATATTTATGGGACTCCAGGAATGATGAGCGCTTGTGCTACTCCTCCTGCTGTTTATACATATGACATTGCTACTATTAGAACCGTTGATGCAAATGGCGAATTAGATTCATTAGATGTTTATTGTAAAATTAACGGTATCGTTCACGGTGTTGATTTAGATGGGAATAACGGATTTACTTTTGTTATGACAGATGCTACACATGGTATTACTATTCACTCTTTTAGTGATGTAAGTAATTATGTTGTTACTGAAGGTGACGAGTTAAGAGCTATTGGTGCAGTAAAAACATACAATGGTTTAGCGCAATTTAGAGTTGATTCAATTGTTGTTATTTCTACTGGAAACTGTATTCCTTTCGCTACTGTAGTGGATACTTTAGGTGAAATGACGGAGTCAAATTACATTGAAATTAAAAATGTAGTTGTAGCTGATGCAACGCAATGGCCTACTCCAGGTAACAATGCAAATGTTGATATTGTTACCACAAACGGTGACACTTTAGTGATGCGTATTGATAGAGACACTGATATTAGTGATTCTATTTTATATGCTCCTTCTGGAATGTTTAATGTTATTGGAACAGGTGGTCAATTTGATAATTCTTCTCCATATTTTGATGGATACCAAATTTTCCCAAATTTCCCAAGTGATATTGACACGATGGATTATGCAGCTCCTGCTGGAATTCAAATCAATGAGATTGCATACACTAACACTTCAGCTTATGCTGATGGTAATGGAGATTTTTACCAATGGGTTGAATTATTTAACGGTAGTTCAAGTACAATAAACATGTCAGGTTATTTTGTATCTACAGATTCTAACAATGTATTTATGGAAAGATTACCAAGATGTGATAATAACACTAGTTTAGCTATGGACTTAATGTCTGGTGCTTATGGTGCTGCATTCTTTGGAACTGATGGAACAGCTGGTCCTGCTCACATGATGACTATGTTAGATACATTAATGCCATTCGTAGGTTTATATACTGCAAACGGAACATTAGTTAATGGTTTAACTTACACTTCAGCTATTGCTGTTGATGGTTATACTTACGGTGCTAAGAATGATGATTACACAGTTGGAACAGTAACTTTTGAGCGTGGCTCACCTGAAGCTACCAACACAAGTGGAACTATCTTATCTGTTATTTCTGCAAACGCAGTGAATCCATTGAATGTTTATCCTAATCCAGTATCTTCTGGAAACATAAACTTCAACAAAGTGGTTTCATTTAATGTGTATAGCATTACTGGTCAAGTTATCAAAACTGTTTCTAACGTTAATCGTTTAGACGTTTCTAACCTTGACAATGGTGTTTACATCATTAAAACAACAGAAAACGAAATTGTAAGAGTGATCGTAAAATAATCACCTCAATTTTAAATTATATTAAGGCTCCCGGTACCGTAAGGTATCGGGAGTTTTTTGTTTAGGGTCAATCCCCCTGAATACTCGTTCCTCGTAAGTTAAATTTTACCGAATTTACTTTTAAAACACCTTCGTTGTTTTTCCCTTGGACCTGTGCTGAGCTTGTCGAAGTAGAAGGGGGCTAGGGGGATTGAAAATGGAGAGTTGTCAATAAAAATAGAAATCTAGAAAAAATAGTAGCCACGAATCAGTCAGCAGACGGACACAGTGCACGAATAAAACCACAACGCAATAATTACCTATATTCGTAACACAATTCAACTTAAAAACCTGCTGCTTTTTTTAAGCAACAAAACAACCTCTGTATAATGTATTTACGCTTACCTTCTGTAGTCTCATTTATTCTATTATTAGCCTTTTCAAATATGGCATTTTCTCAGCAAGAATTAGGTCTGCAATGGGTCAAAACCTTTGGTGGGGTTAGTTATGAATACTTATCTAGTAACGCAATTGATACGAATGGAAATATTTATTCTGTGGTAAGTTTTTCTGACACTGTTGATTTTGATTCAGGACCCGGGATTACTAACGTAATTGATACCCTTAGTACAGGGAAATCAACTGCTATATTAAAAACTGATTCTTTAGGAAATTTTTTATGGGTAAAACCATTTAACGGATATATAATTAAATGGTGGGTGCCTAAAATAATAATTGATGATTCAAATAATATCATTCTTTCTGGGAATTTTTCTGGAACAGTTGATTTTGACCTTGGACCAGATACGGTTTGGCATACCGCAATTAACCTTCCTCCTAGCTTGAGTTTAAATACCGGTTTTTTCATTCTAAAAATGACCAGCAACGGTGGCTTTATTTGGGTGAAAATATTAGATCTTCATTGTCATAAAACTTCTAATCTCGTTATTGATGACCATAATAATATCCTTATTCAAGGATTAGTAGGTTCTCAACCATTTGGTACTTCTATTGATTTTGATCCAGGTCCTGCGATATTCAACTTACTTAGTTCTACCACTAAATTTTTTTTACTTAAATTAAATTCAAATGGTGACTTTCTTTGGGTTAACCCAATTAATAGTGATTATATTGATATGTCTATTTGCACAGATACTAATCGAAATATCTATTTTAGCGGGGTATTTTCTTATAATGTTGATGTTGATCCGTCATCATCTTATCAGTTGCTTCTTGGTCAAGCCTTTTTTGTTTGTAAATTAGACGAAACGGGTAGTTTTCTATGGCTTAAAACAATGCCTCCATCTATGGATATTACTTCCTCAACGGTAAGTATTGATGAGTTTGCTAACTTATACTATTCTGGTACGTTTCAAGGTATTGTTGATTTTGACCCTGGCTCTGGAGTACATTCTGTTACAAGTGCAAACTCTTCTTCATATATATTAAAGTTAGACTCTAGTGGTGGCTTTAAATGGGTTAATGTTATTCTTAACCCAATAGCCTTTAGTTCTGGCGAAGAAATAAACACGCTTGATCGATTCAATAATTTATACACTTTGACAAGATTTATTTCGGTTAGTCAGTACGCACGTACAGTTATTCATAAAACAGATACAGGAGGGAATACCCTCTGGATAACTACAATAGACTCATTAACTCCATGGACACAAATTTACCAGTATTCATTTCCAAATATGAGGGTTTCCAATTCTAAAATAAAAATTTTTGGTATATATGAATCAGGTTTTGATTTTGCACCTGGTCAGCGCATTCATACCGAAACAAACTATGGGTTTTCTGACATTTACATGCTAGAATTAGCCCCATGTACTTCTGATTCTTTAAGCATAATTGATACTGTTTCCTCCTGTGGAAGCTATACTTGGAGTAATGATATCACCTATTTCACAGATACCGTTTTAATCTATGCATTCGCTAATCAAACTGGGTGTGATAGTTTGGTGGGGTTAAATCTAACCCTTACTCCAAATGATACATTGGTACAATCTTTTACTGAATGTGATTCTTTGCTTTGGATAGATGGAAACGTGTATAGAAACCCTACTAATTCTGCGGTTTACGTTGTTGCGGGTGTTTTAACTAATGGCTGTGATAGCGTATACCAATTAGACCTTAACTTAACAAGAGATGATTCTGTGGCACATGTTATGGCGTGTGATAGCTTCACTTGGATTGATAATAACACTTATTATGTTAGCAACAACTCCGCTTCCTTTACCTACACTAATACGGTAGGTTGCGACAGCACCATTTGGTTAGATTTATTTATTCCTGTTACCCCAATAACTTACGATGTGGCAGTAGCATGTAGTAGTTATACTTGGATGAATGGAATCACCTATACCGCAAGTAATGCCATAGCAAAAGATACCTTAACCAATAATTTTGGTTGCGATAGCGTAATTGCACTTAATTTAACCATTAACAATCCTACCGCTAGTATTGATACCGTTAGTGCGTGCTATTCATATACTTGGCTTGATGGAATCACTTATACAGTAAGTAATAATTCCGCTACGCATATCCTCACCAATGCCATTGGATGTGATAGTATCATAACTCTTGATCTAACAGTAAGTACATATGCTTATGGGTTAACTACAATAAACGCTTGTGATAGTTTGGTTTGGACAAATGGTATCACCTACTACAATACAACGTATGGGGTGTACGATACTCTTTCGGGTATGTCTGCAGCTGGGTGTGATTCTGTTAGAGTAATGAACTTCATTAAAACATCCAACCAAATGGTTGATGTAATAACCGCTTGCAACTCCTACACTTGGATAGATGGAGTATCGTATTCCGTAAGTAATAATACGGCTGCTACTACTTATACCAATGTGCACGGTTGTGATAGTACGATCACCTTAGATTTAACTATTAACTATTCTTCTGCTGCTACAGATACCATTGTTTCATGTGGAAGCTATACTTGGCTTGACGGTTCAAACTACACCGCAAGTAACAACTCAGCAACTCATACATTAACGAATGCCGCGGGTTGTGATAGTTTGGTCACTTTAGCTTTAACTATTCTAAATGTGACTACAAGTACGGATGTGATTTCTGCTTGTGATTCATATACATGGATGGATGGAAACACATATTCTTCCAGTAACAACACCGCAACCTACATACTAATTAATACAACAGGTTGCGATAGCATTATCACACTAGATTTAACCGTAAATCAAAGCTCTGCAGCTACTGATGTGATTTCTTCATGTGGAACATACACTTGGATTGATGGAAACACCTACAACGTAAGTAATGACACGGCAATATTTACATTACCAAATACTGCGGGTTGCGATAGTATTATCACACTAGATTTAACCGTAAACCAAAGCGCTACAGCTACTGATGTCATTACTGCTTGTAAATCATATACATGGATTAACGGAACAACATACACCAGCAATAATAACAGTGCAACCCATACTTTGACAAGTTCAACAGGATGTGATTCTGTGGTTACCCTAGATTTAACCATAACCACCGTGAACATAGCAGTAAACAAAGTAGATTTAACACTCACCGCTAATGCTACCGGTGCGACTTATCAATGGTTAGATTGTGCTAATAATTACGCAATTATTTCAGGTGAAACG
>CAXMPG010000075.1:0-3300 GCA_964195485.1 uncultured Desulfobacterales bacterium | reverse complement strand
TCCGTTTCCACCAGACACAGGCACCCAAGATACTTGGATAATAAAAGTAGATAGTTTTGGCTGTTTGGTACAAGGTTGTGAAGTAAGTAGTGTTCCTCAAATTAAAGCATCCATAGCTAGTTTGAAAATATACCCTAATCCGGCAACAGAAAATATTAATATTGAAATAACACCTAGCGGTAACCAACAAGAATTTGAACTAAAATTATATGATATATTGGGGAGGTTGGTTTTAACTCAAACACTTTATCCATATGAAAATACTATTTCTGTATCTCATCTTAAAACAGGGGTATATAGTTACCGTATTGGTGAGGTTTGGGGTCAGGTTGTGGTGAAATGATTAGTTGGAGCCTAAGAGAATTAACCTAATCTTCAGGAACTACCATTTCAGCATCAATAATTTCAGTCACCCATTCGTCAACACCCATTGCATTGGTTACATTAAAGTCGCCAATTTTGGTTCTTCTTAATGTTTTTAGGTAACCGCCATTATTTAATTCTTTTCCTAAATCATGAGCTAAAGAACGAATGTAGGTTCCTTTTGAACACTGTATTTTGAAGTCGACTTCAGGTAATTCTAATCGGGTGATTTCGTAACTGTAAATGGTAATGGTATTTGCTTTTAGCGTCTTTTCAATTCCATCTCGTGCAAATTCATAGGCTTTTCGGCCATCAATTTTTTTAGCAGAATACAATGGCGGAACTTGTTCAATAGTCCCCACAAATGTTTGAACTGCTTTTAAAACATCATCTTCGGTAACTCCAGAGAGGTCAAAGGTTGCATCAATTTCAGTTTCCTGATCGTACGATGGCCTAGAAGCACCTAAAACAATAGTTCCGGTGTATTCTTTTGGCATTCCCATGTATGACTCTATGGTTTTTGTGGCTTTACCACAACAAATAATTAGTAGTCCCGTAGCTAATGGATCCAGTGTACCAGCGTGTCCTACTTTAAATCTTTTAACTCCCGTTCTTAGTTTGAGCTGGTAACGTAATTTATTGACTACATCAAAAGAAGTCCAACCTAAGGGTTTGTCTACTAAAAGGACTTCACCTCCTTTAAAATCGTACACTTTTGACATGATAGAAACTAGATTAAATTATACCCTATGGCTATGGTTCCAACGGCAAAACAGTAATACGCAAAGTATTTAAGTTTGCTCTTTTTCACCAAAGAAATCATCCAAGTACAGGCAATTAAACCCGCAACAAAAGCCGCAATAAACCCACCAGATAAAACAGGAATAGATAGGCTACCAAAATCGCTACCGCCATCCAGAATGTCTTTAGCCATTTTACCTAGAATTAAAGGCACTACCATTAAGAAGGAGAAACGTGCTGCTTTTTCTTTATCGATACCTAATAAAACCGCAGTTGAAATGGTAGCTCCCGAACGAGAAATACCAGGAAGAATAGCAATGGCTTGAGAAATACCAATAATTAATGAGGACGTAAACGTAACAGGTTTACCGGTAGATTTAGCCCTATCGGCCATCAATAATAAACCTCCAGTAAGGAGTAAAAGTATACCAATCAATAAAGTTTGGCCACTAAACATTACTTCTAGTTGGTCATTAAAAAGAACGCCAATAATGGCTGCAGGAATCATAGAGATGATAATTTTCACAGAGAAAATTTTATCTTCATTCCATTCGGTAGAGAATAAACCCTTGATGATTTCACCAATGTCTTTTCTATAAACTACGATGGTACTTAGGGCAGTTGCTCCGTGCAAAAGAATGGTAAATGCCATACTTTCTTTAGGGATACTGTTGTCACCAAATAGGGCTTTCGCAAGCTCTAAATGACCACTACTACTTACGGGTAAAAACTCCGTTAGTCCTTGGATAATTCCAAGAACAATAGCTTCTAATAAACTCATTTAGGAAAAATTACTCTTGGGTTTTTTTCATAATAGCGTACAGAATGACTCCATACCCAGAAAGAATAACGATAGGCGAAATAGTTAATCTAGTGGTAGAGAAAATAGCATCACTAAATACATTCGGGTCATCAGAACCACCACCGGCCATTAGAAAAAATCCAATAACAATAAGAACAAATCCAGCTATTAAATAGATGTAGTTTGTTTTAGTAAACGGAAGTTGATCACCTCCAGCAATTTCATTTTTGTTAGCCATAACTATTTATATAATTGGTCTGTTTTTAATCTTAAATATCTGCGAACCGCAAAAGTGGTACTCAACCAACTAATAAATAGTCCGAGAGCAATTACGCCACCTATTACCATTGCATAAAGTTGAATATCGTTAATGTCGAAAATTTCAGGCATTTGATTCTGAATAGAATATACCACCAAAGCAATAAGTACAATTGAAATTAATGCACCATAAAAACCGTTAATAATGCTTTTCGTTACAAATGGTCTCATTATAAATGAAGGCGTAGCACCCACTAATTGCATACTTCTAATAATGAATCTACGAGAGTAGATAGCTAAACGAATAGTACTATTTATTAAAGCCATCGCTACAAAAAGAAGCATAATTGAAAACCCTACAAGCACCATGGTTATTTTACGGATGTTCTCGTTAACAGCGGTCAATAAATCTTTGTGGTAATCTACGGTTCTAATTTTTGGATTTTTCAAAAGGTCGGCTTCAATCCAAGCTAAACTATCTGGATGTGCGTACTCCGAATTCATTCTTACATCAATACTTGTAAGAAGTGGATTGTATCCTAAAAAGTCAACAAAATCTTCGCCTAAATCAGCTTGTAATATTTCGGCTGCGTCTTCTTTTGAAATAAACTCGGTAGTTTTTACGTATCGCGAAGCATCTAACGATTTTTGCAAACGTTTTACATCTACATCTTTTACATCATCGCGTAAGAAAACGGTGATGCCAATATTTTCTTTAACCGATTCAGAAATAGATTTAGCTTTTAGAATTAGTAAACCTGTGATACCCAGCATAAACAGCACTAATGAAATACTGATGATTACTGAAAAATACGATTTACCTGAGTTGCTTGATGCCATGCTAAATAATTGAACTACTGTTGAATTCTTACTAGGGCGCTAAATTAAAAAAATTAGTGAATGACTATAAGTTGTAAGTGATAAATAGCTTTAAGATTTGTTAATGGGTTGAAATTTTTGCTTTGGAGGTAAATCAGTGTGTTTTCACACTCCAATTCTAACACAATAAAGCCTTTAAAATACATCCTGAGTTTAAGCATATTATTTTCAATGTCGCTTTGCGCCCAAAACTGGAGTTTGGTGATGCCAAATGATACTTTGGTTTATGAAGAGGATAGAGGAAGTCGATATTTCTC
>CAXMPG010000074.1:0-7055 GCA_964195485.1 uncultured Desulfobacterales bacterium | reverse complement strand
TCATTTCTTAATGTTTCAAAAATGATATGACTCCAAACATTAAGGAATTAAGACGCATTAAGGGAAAAAATGCATTTAGATAGGCTTAACTATTCTTCATTTCTTAATGTTTCAAAATCTAAAAAGGACTTTTAAAACCTTCTAAACTTGGCCACTCCAAATCTCTACCATTGATTATTGGGTTTTCTGTATTCCATACTTTACCAAAACTGTCAAAGCGGATTCCGCTATCGTTTGCAGGCGCATGCATGGTAGAAGTAAGGTAAGTCATCATGGTATGGTCTTCTAAACTTTCAAACCCATGAGCTAATCCTTTAGCTAAATATAAAGCTCTGTAATTATCGCCACTTAACTCAATACTAGCATGTTTTCCGTAGGTAGGTGAATCTTTTCTGATATCTAGAATAACATCAATAAGGCTTCCATTATTACAATAAACCAATTTATCATGATCATGAGGAGGCGTTTGAAAATGCATTCCTCTAATAACACCTTTATTGTTTACAGAATAAAAACTTTCTTCAAAATCAGTATTTAAACCGAATTCTTCCATGCTTTTTTTATGAAAGGTTTTTACAAATCCACCACGGTTATCTTCCGCATGAAATAAGTCGATTACATAAAGACCTTCAATAGTTGTTTTACGGATTTTCATTTAAATCTTTTTGAAGAACTCTTTTACTTGACTCGTTGTTTTCTCTCCCCATTTATCTGCGGGAGTTTTATACCAGTCTATAGTCCAAGAAACGGTATCATGTGCATTCAACATGGGTTGCCAGCCTAATGTCGATTTTGCTTTAGTGATATCGAGTTTTAATAGGCCCGCTTCATGCCTTTGACCATCTGCATGTTGAATTTCGTATTCACCACTTCCCCACGTTTTAATAGCAATTTGAATTAACTGTTCTACGGTTAATTCATTCTCTGGTTCTGGACCAAAATTGTACGCAGAAGCATATTTAACAGGGTCTTTCGCCATTTTAGCTCCGAGTAATAAATAGCCAAACAAGGGGTCTAATACATGTTGCCAAGGTCTTACTGCGCTTGGGTTTCTGAGTATTAATTTTTCGTTTATTCCTAAAGCTCTCGCTAAGTCCGGAATAATTCGAGATGCATTCCAATCACCACCACCAATAACGTTTCCGCTACGTACGGTGGACATAGATTTTTTATGTTCTGAATATTTTTCGGGATTGAAGAAAGATAAACGATACGATTGACTGACAATCTCTGCCGCAGCTTTTGATGCAGAGTAGGGGTCGTAACCACCTTTTGGTTCGTCTTCCGTATATGGTTCTAATCGCTCCTTGTTTTCGTATACCTTATCGGTAGTAATGTTAACCATTACGCAAGGCTTTTCAAGTTGTTTAAACGCATCTAGTACATGAATAGTTCCCATTACATTGGTATTCATTGTACCAACAGGGTCTGTGTAAGAGGGTAAAACTAAAGCCTGAGCAGCCATATGAATCACAAAATCTGGTTGAAAATCAAGTAAAGCGTGTTTCACACGTTCTTGATACTGGATGTCTCCAATAATAGAGTCACATAAAGTATCTCCTTTGATTTGATAGTATAAGTCCTTTTTAGTCTCTGGTTTTAAAGAAAACCCCATTACTTCAGCACCTAATTCCTTTAACATAACCAAAAGCCATGCGCCTTTAAATCCAGTATGTCCAGTAAGGAAAACCTTTTTACCTCCGTACGTTTTTTTTAGTAATTCTAACATGATAGTGTGTGCTTACCAATTTCTCCATACTGGATTAGTATCCCAATAAGAATTTAAGTCTTGATTATCACGTAAAGTATCCATGCATTTCCAGAAACCATTGTGTTTATACGAAACCAATTCACCGTCAGAAGCTAAATCTTCTAAGGGTTGACGTTCCCACATCACATCATCAGCACCTTCATGTAAGTACTGGAAAACCTCTGGTTTCATAATGAAGAAACCGCCATTAATCCATGCACCATCTTCTTTAGGCTTTTCAATAAATTTTTGAACTACATTATTATCATCTAATTCAATAACACCAAAACGACTACCGGGTTGTACAATACTCATCGTACAAATTTTTCCGTGTGCTCTATGAAATTTCAATTCATCATCCATGTTAATATCACAGACGCCATCACCATAAGTAAGCATGAATTCTTCATTGCCTACGTACGATTCAACTTGTTTTAACCGACCAGCGGTCATGGTTTCCAATCCCGTATCTACCAATGTTACGGTAAATGATTCCGACTTGTTTTTATGAACTTTTACTTGATTATTTTCTAAGTCAACGGTTACGTCAGCATTATGATAATAGTAATTTAAAAAGTACTCTTTTATCATGTAGCCTTTGTACCCTAAACAAACAATAAACTCTTTGTGACCGTATGATTCGTACATTTTCATGATATGCCATAAAATTGGTTTTCCACCAATTTCAATCATGGGTTTTGGTCTAAGGTGAGATTCTTCAGAGATTCTGGTGCCTTTACCACCGGCAAAAATGACTACTTTCATTTACTGTTTTTTGGTACCTCCGCTGGAGGTGTTATACCGCAAATATAAACTATTGAGTAGTGTTTTTTATTCCTCTAAGTAGGAATAAATGTTAGGAAATACTAAAAGAATTACGCCCGTATATGCTACTTCTTTATGAACTGTAAAATATCGTTTGATTCTTGATTAATCAGTTTAATAAAATAGACCCCTTTTGGTAGTAAACTCACATCAAGTTGAGTCGGACTTAAACTGTTAGATTTGAGTATCGTTCTTCCGGATAGGTCGATAATAGATACGCTGTAATTAGGGCTATTTAATTCTAAGTTAAGTCTGTTCGTTACTGGATTTGGGTATATGAGATTGTTGTTTTCGTTTATGGCATTTTTTATTCCAACTGTCATATTATCATTATATACCGTAGATGTAATTTGCCCCAGTTGTTCGGTAACCGTTAAAATAGGAAATCCCTCTCCTTTTGAGTACCACTCATAAATGGTTTCGTTTGATGGGATTCTGATTCCAAAACCTAATAACTGTATAAAAATAGTATCTGATTTAGTTACTTCTGTTTTTACACGTAAAACTTCAAAAGAACCTGCAGGTGTTTTAAGAATTCCCCAACCGTCAACGGTGTAAGATAATGTGCCGTCTTGACCCATAGCACCAAAACCAGGTAGGTTAATGAGATATGAAAAATCATCTGTATTAGCATCGTTAAAATTCAATGGAAGTTGAAGCTTCACTTTAATGTCACTGTATTTTGTTGGAACGGGTACATTGGTAATGGTGGTTCCAATACCTACTTCGGTCCATTCTGTACTAGAATTCTTTGAAAACAAATAGTTGTTAGTCATTTCTAAAAAACCGCCAATATCAACATCTGGGGTATATTTTGCTTCGGTGGCTTTGTAGGGTATGTTTATTGGACTGTTAAATTGAAATTGATAAAAAAGTGGGGTTTGAGATACCTCTTCGTAAATCATAGTATCTCTTGAAGCTCTTTTTAAACCCGTATAATCCCACGTGTAATTTGCACCAGTTTCGGTTAAATCAATAGTTGGGTTATTTGCATTTGAACGAAAATAGTTTTGTCCAGGCTGCGGAAGATCAATAGAACTAATGGTTATTTGACCTAAAGTAGTTAAAGAAACTATTGAAAAAGCGAAGAGTAAAATTTTCATCATTCGTGTTTGTATTGCTGTTTTGCTCAAATGTAGCAAAAATTAATCCATAAAAAAAACCGCTTTGATTAGGGTCAAAACGGTTTAAGGGGTTGGTGTAAAGGCTCCCCCCTCTACACCATAATGAAAACTTATGATGCAAAAATATAGCGGGAGCTAACCTTACACAATAGGGGATATCCCCTAAATTATAGGTGTGTTTTTTCTAAATCTAAATTTAGCTTTTCCCAATTTGCCATTACTTTTTCCAACTCTCTAGACTTATCAGCATGTTTACCGTATAACTCTTGAGGATTAGACTCTTCTGATTTTGCTAATTCAGCTTCAACCGCAGAAATCTCCGCTTCCAATACGTCAATTTTTTTCTCTGCACGTTGAATATCCTTTTCCAATTTACGAAGAGTCTTCTCTTTAGACTTTTTCTCTTCGTAAGAATTTTTTTGTTTGGTATCTTCCTTTTGTTTGGGTGTTTTTTCCGCTTTTAATGATTTTTTATCGTTTCCAGTAGCTTCAAATTCTCTAAAACTATCTGACTCATGCTTGCGTAAGAAATCACTAATTGGACCTAAATGTTCTTGTACCTTTCCATTAATAAACTCAAAAGTTTTATTGGTAAGTCCATCTAAGAAATCTCTATCATGCGAAACCAATACCAAGGTACCATTGTATTGTAAAAGAGCTTCTTTAAGCATCTCTTTACTTGCAATATCTAGGTGATTGGTAGGTTCATCCATCACCAAAAGGTTACGAGAAACTAACAGCATTTTAGCTAAAGCTAATCTAGATTTTTCACCTCCAGAAAGTACTTTAACTTTTTTATCCATATCATCCTCCTTAAACAAGAAGGTACCTAATAACCCTCTCATTCGAGCAGGGTTAGTCCATTCGTTGGTGGCAATGTTTTCTATGGTTTCAAAAACAGTAATATTGGTGTTTAGCGTGTTTTCTTGTACTTGAGCGTAATAGTTCATTTCTACGTTATGCCCTAAAGTAATTGTTCCTTCGTAAGATTCAGCTTCACAAAAAAGTTTTAGAAAGGTGGATTTACCCATTCCGTTTTGTCCCACTAAAGCAACTCTTTCACCTCTGTTTACCTCAAGGTTTACATCGGTAAAAATTTGATTCGGCCCATAAGATTTTGCGACAGACTCTGCTTTTAAAACCACTTGTCCGGCACGTTTTGCTTCTGGAAAACGAAACTGAATACTACTGTTATCTACAATATCCACTTCAATTCGTTCTACCTTATCTAATTGCTTTTGTTTAGATTGAGCAGCCTTGGCTTTCGTAGCTTTGGCTTTAAAACGGGTAATGAACTTTTCTTGTTGCTTTATGTAGTCTTGCTGATTCTTTTGCGCTCTAACCTGTTGGTCAATTCTTTCTTCTCTAAGAACTAAGTATTTGGTGTAAGCCACCTTATAATCAAATGTCTTTCCAAGTACAATCTCAATGGTTCGGTTGGTAACGTTATCTAAAAACATTTTATCATGCGATATCATTATGATTGCGCCTGAATAATTTTTAAGATAGTCTTCTAACCAAATAATTGCTTCAATATCTAAGTGATTGGTAGGCTCATCTAGTAATAGTAAAGAAGGCTGAATCAACAATAGTTTTGCTAACTCTACCCGCATTTGCCAACCCATACTAAATTGGGTCATTCGCATTTGAAGCTTATCACGTGTAAAACCTAGTCCAATGAGAATTTTCTCTGCATCACTCTCCGGGTTTCCGTGATCTATGATATCTAACCGTTCATGTTTAATCGTTAAATCATGAATTAAATCGTGGTAAGCATCACTTTCATAATCCGTTCGAGTTTCTAATTGGTGGTTAATGTGCTCGATTTCCTCCTTTAATTTATTGGCTTCTTCAAAAGCACTCAAGGCTTCTTCCAATACCGTTTTATCGGATTTGAACATTAATTCTTGGGCCAGATAACCTAAACTTTCTTCCGATGAAATCGTTACCGAACCCGAATCAAGTTTCTGAGTTCCCATAATTATTTTCATTAGAGTCGACTTTCCCGCTCCATTCTTACCTACTAAGCCAATTCTATCTTTAGTATTAACTAAAAATGAAATATTCTTAAAGAGGTCAATACCTGAAAAGGAAACACTTATACCATTAATACCTATCAAAATAATTGCTTTATGAGTTTACAGAATCCGCAAATTTAACTTAACCACATTCATATCAAACTAAATGCTTAATTAACTTATCTTTGACGGTCGAAATTCACACTAATTATGAAGAAGTTATTATTCGCGCTTTTATTATTTCCTTTTCTTGGAAATACGCAACCTTTTACCCTTTCATCTAACTCTTTAGATTTTCAATCGGTAAATTATTCACATATGGATAGTATCCAATTAACTATTGATAATACTACGGGCTATGATATTGGAGTTACTGGAATTGATGTTTTCGCTATTTATGGGACAGAGCCATTTTTTGTAAAAGACTCGGTATTTACGATGACCGTGGGGAACTCTCATGCTATTTGGGTGTATTTTAAGCCGGAGCAAAATATTCTTCATCAAATGGTTGCGGTACTGAAAACCGATTTTAGAGGGGATTATATTATTAACTTAACTGGGAAGGGTAAGTTTTTAAATTCGTATTATTCTACCACTTATAACGTTAGAGAACAGGCTTTGAAAGATGTTTTGAAAACACGTTTAGCCTCCGGATACCAGTCGCATAGTTATAGTGCTTCACGTGATGAAATGTATGGTTCTATGGATAATGTAAATGGGGATGTTACCTGTGTTTACACCGCTAGAGTGGCCACTTTCAATACACGTGCAGGAGCCAATAGTAATAGCTTCAATTGTGAGCATACTTTTCCACAAGGGTTTTTTAGTCAAAACTTACCAATGCGTAGTGATATACATCATTTGTTTTCTACCGATGTTAATGCCAATGGTAAAAGAAGTAACCTACCTTTCGGAGTAGTTACTGGAACCCCAACATGGACCGAAGGTGGTTCTAAATTAGGTGGTGGAAAATTTGAGCCAAGAGATGATCATAAAGGGGCAGTTGCACGTGCGTTGTTCTATTTTGTTTTGAGATATCAAGATTATTCTAACCATGTACAAGGACAAGAATCAATATTAAGAACGTGGATTGCGCAATACGCTCCAAGTGCTAAAGAGATTCAAAGAAATGATGCTATTTTTGCATTCCAGAATAATAGAAGCCCTTTTGTAGATTACCCACAGTTATTGAAACGAATTACTAAAATTGTTGGAACTTCTGTAGCGCTAGATGTACCATCTGTATATGTTTCAAGAAGTGTTATTGATATGGGTTCATCCGTAGATAGTACGCTTTATACTTTTAGTGTTGTTAACACGGGAAATACGATTTTTATT
>CAXMPG010000073.1:0-55961 GCA_964195485.1 uncultured Desulfobacterales bacterium | reverse complement strand
TTTTAGAGATGAAGATTTACGTGCCGACCGTCAACCTGAGTTTACGCAAATTGATTGCGAAATGGCGTTTGTAGAACGCGATGATATTTTAGAAACATTTGAAGGATTAGCTAAACACTTATTCAAGAAATTGAAAAATGTTGATTTACCGGAGTTTCCTCGTATGAAATACGATGATGCAATCCGTGACTTTGGTTCTGATAAACCAGATACGCGTTTTGATATGAAATTCCAGTACCTGACCGACTTAGCGAAGGGACATGATTTCAAGATATTTGAGGAAGCCGAAGCCGTAATTGGAATTGTAGCTAAAGGATTAGCGAAATACTCTCGGAAAGATTTAGATAAACTGGTTGATTTCGTTAAGCGTCCACAAGTTGGTGCGCAGGGGTTAATCTGGGTGAAATTTAATGAAGATGGTACTGTAAAATCATCGGTAGATAAATTTTACAGTCAAGAAGATTTAAAAGCTTGGGGTGCATTAGACAATGCACAACCGGGTGATTTAATGCTTGTGATGAGTGGCGATTTAGCTAAAACGCAAAATGCAATGAACGTTCTTCGTCTAGAAATGGGCGATCGTTTAGGATACCGTAATGGCGGATTTTCTCCGCTTTGGATTGTTGAATTTCCACTTTTAGAGTGGGATGAAGAAAGTGGTCGTTTTCATGCGATGCATCATCCATTTACATCTCCGATACCTGGTGATTTAGAAAAACTGGCTACAGACCCTAAAAACGTTTACGCCAACGCATACGACATGGTAATTAATGGCGTTGAGTTAGGTGGAGGTTCAATTCGTATTCACGATAAAGGAATTCAAAGTCAAATGTTTGATGCTTTAGGTTTTACTAAAGAAGAAGCAGAGGCACAGTTTGGATTCTTATTAAATGCTTTTGAATATGGTGCACCACCTCACGGTGGAATTGCTTTCGGATTAGATAGAATTGCGGCTGTAATTTCAGGTCAAGAATCTATTCGTGACTTTATTGCGTTCCCAAAAAACAACTCAGGTAGAGATGTAATGATTGATTCACCATCTCCAATTGATGATGCACAATTAGAAGAATTAACTTTACGCGTTGTTCCTTCAAAATAGAGGGCGAAAATTGATAATTTAGATTATGATTAAAAATATAAAAAAAGCGGGTATTTTCCTTTTCGTAGCAATGGCTATATTGGCTGGTAGTGGCTGTGAGCCGCCACCAACGATTACCATTAACCCAGATTTAACGACATCTATTGTTGGTGGTTATTCGGGTAATTATGTGGTGAATTATGACGCTGATCCTCAAGATAATTTTTCGAGTCAGATAAACTTAGTGGTTACTCCAATAGATAAAACCCTTATCCGGGTGGATGCTCAGGGAGGCGATTCGTTTGAATGTACCGTTTCTGGGTCTGTAAATACGCTTACCCTTTCAAACATTCAAAATCCAAAGGGAGTGTATAGTTTGGCAGATGATTTAGAAGGCTTTTTTGTAAACGGAAGGTTATATTATAAAGTTATTGGAACTTCAAATGGAGGTGCTTTTTATGCGGAATTTACAGTTATTTAATCCACTAATTCTAGTTGCGTTTGTACTGGTTCTAAGTACAGGATGTCAAGAGAATGAAGAGGTAGCACCTGTTAAAACAGGAATTGATGCAGAGATTTTGAATCTAACTGATTCAACGGTGACTTTGTATAGCGTGATTAATCCATTGGATAAGATTAGAGGTAAAGAGTCTGCTTTTCGTATGGAAATTAAGGTTGATTCTAACGGGATTTTCATTAAACCTCTAAAGTTTGATGCAGGCTATTATTTCTTCGAGTACGATGAAAATAAGGTCCTTTACTTCATTCAAACAGGAAAAAAATTATCGTTAGATTTTGACGCTAGAAAACCTACTATTAAACCTGATTATTCGGGTAAACTTAAATACGAGTCTAGGTATTTATTTGATCGTTACATGATCTACGGGAATTTTGTAGCCAACGAGGCAAATTATTTTGCATATAATGAACCCGCCTTTATTGAAACCGTAGAGCTTTTGAGAGGTAAAATGGATACCATGTTGGTGATGTATATTGCTAATCACCCTACTGGAAGTCCTTATTTTATGCAGCAAGAATCGTTAACTAACTTGTATTTCATGGCTTCTTATTTAGCGGCTTACCCGCATCAAAGAGCTAACGTGAAAGGTGATATGCAGCCTTTGTCTCCCGATTATTATAAATTGATTGATGGCTTAAATTTTAACGATACGAACGCGTTGAATAACCCAGAGTTTTTTGGGTTTATCAAAAACTATGTTTGGAGTAAGGCGGGTGTGCCAACTAGCGTTACTAATGTAGTCACGCAATTAGAATTGGTAGATAGTCTTTTTACCGTTTCCGCGTACAAAGATTATTTGCGTTTTTATACTGCGAAAGAAGTATCTAAATGGGATGCCACCAGCGAAAGAGCAGAGATGTTAGACACGCTGCAAAGTTTGATTTCTGATAAAGAAATTAAACACTTTTTGATAAAGAACATTCAAAATGATACCGCGTTAGCACCAAATATGGAAAATATAATTCTGGAAGATCAATGATGACATTCACTACCATAGTATGGGAGATGAATCCCGAGATATTCCCATCTTTATTTGAGAATTTACCTATTCACCCAAGATGGTATGGGCTATTATTTGCCTTTGCTTTTATGGCGGGGTTTAGGATTGAAGAAAAAATATTTGCCAAAGAAAACCTTAAACCCGAGTGGGTAGATTCGTTATTTATGACGGTTCTTGTTGGAACTATCTTAGGCGCTAGGTTTGGTCATGTATTCTTTTATGGATGGGATTATTATTCCCAAAACCCATTAGATATGCTGAAAATTTGGGAAGGTGGATTGGCGAGTCATGGTGCCGTAATTGGGGTCATACTATCGTTATGGATTTGGTCTAAAAGAGTTTCAAAAAAACCGTTATTATGGATTCTAGACAGAGCAGTCTTAGCTATGGTATTTGGAGGTAGTTTGGTGAGAATTGGGAATTTCTTTAATTCTGAAATTGTTGGAATACCATCTGATTTACCATGGGCAGTAGAATTTGTGCGTTTGGGTGATGGAATTGCCCGACATCCCGCGCAATTATATGAAGCCATAGCTTATATGATTTCTTTTGTAATTCTTTACTTGGGTTACTGGAAATACGATAAAGGAAAAAATCAAGGGTTCTTGTTTGGAATGTTTATGGTGTTAGTCTTCGGGTTCCGATTTTTAGTGGAATTCGTGAAAGAAAATCAAGAAATGTTTGAAAACGATATGTCTCTAAATATGGGACAGTGGTTAAGTATTCCAATAGTGTTAGTTGGACTTTATTTTATTTGGAAATCTAATTCCAGTAAGGTAAAAGCGTAATAACAAATTAATATGTTGCCTACCGGATAGTCATTCGGTTTAAAATATTCGAATTATGATTAAGGAAATTACTTTAGCAGTATCCCCAGGAGCAGCTAGTCACTCAGAGAAAGTTTTAGAGATTGCAGCTAAATTACTGGATGTACAAGAAAATGAAATCACCCATATTTCTACGCTTCGTAAATCTATTGATGCACGTAAACGAAAAATTTTAATTCGATTGAAATTGGAAGTGTTTATTAACGAAGCACCACCAAAGGATAAGGACTATAAAAGGGAATACCCTAACGTAGATGACAAGAAAAAAGTAATCATTGTAGGTAGTGGTCCCGCAGGATTGTTTGCTGCTTTGAAACTTATTGAGCACGGACTAAAACCTATTGTTTTAGAACGGGGTAAGGATGTAAGTGAACGTAGAAAAGATTTAAGTGCTTTGAATACCAAAAGTATTGTACACGAAGATTCTAATTATTGCTTTGGTGAAGGAGGGGCAGGAACCTATTCTGACGGAAAATTATATACACGTTCAAAAAAACGAGGTAACGTATTAGAGGTTATAGAAACATTAGTAGCGTTTGGTGCAAATCCAAATATTCTATCTGATGCACATCCGCATATTGGAACCAACAAACTTCCAAAAATCATTAAGTCGATGCGTGAGCAAATTTTGGAAGCAGGAGGCGAAGTCCATTTCAATACACGGGTGACTGATTTTATTATTAAGGATAATAAAATGAATGGCGTTATTACGTTAGATGGGTCAGAATTTATTGGGGAAGCAGTTATTTTAGCTACGGGTCATTCGGCTCGTGATATTTTTACTAAAGTGCATGAACTCGGAATTATTATTGAGTCTAAAGACTTTGCCGTTGGTGTTCGTGTAGAGCATCCGCAACGCGTAATTGATTCTATTCAATATCATTGTGATACCGATAGAGATAAAAATTTACCTGCAGCAGCATACAATGTAGTTTCTAAAATGGGTAAGAAAAGTGTATACTCGTTTTGCATGTGTCCGGGTGGGTTTATTGTTCCAGCAGCCACATCTCCGGGTGAGATTGTAGTGAACGGTATGTCAACGTCTACTCGTGATTCTAGATTTGCAAATTCAGGAATTGTAGTCACTGTGGGCGATAAAGAATTTCAGCAATACAGAGCGCAATATGGGCCTTTAGCTGGAGTAGAGTACCAAAAGAGAATGGAACAAAAAGCGTTTGAAATTGCCGGAGGAACGCAGAAAGCACCCGCACAAAGGTTGCAAGATTTTGTGCGTGGTAAATACTCGAAAGAATTGAATGAGACTTCATATATACCAGGGCTTGAGTCAATTAATATGAGAGACTTACTTCCGTTTGAAATTTCAAAACCATTACAATCAGCTTTCAAAACTTGGGGCAGTGCAATGCGCGGATATGTTAGTAATGAAGCGCAAATTGTTGGGGTAGAAACTAGAACTTCCGCACCCATAAAAATCCCTAGAGATGAGGAGACATTAGAAAATAATCAGATTAAGAATTTTTATCCTTCTGGAGAAGGCGCTGGTTATGCCGGTGGAATTATGAGCGCTGCTGTGGATGGAATCAGAGTAGCAGAAGCAATTGCAACTAGAAAATAATAGCAATTTCACCCTTAATGAGTTGGGATTAATTAGTACGCGAATTACATTCGTAAAATAATAATGGCCTCGTAGTACTCCCGATAGCTATCGGGAGGATGTATATGGGTTTCATTTATTCATATGGGTACAAAACCAAATGATGACGGTGATAAAATAATAATGGCCTCGTAGTACAATGGATAGTATGTGGGTTTCCGGTACCTATGATCCAGGTTCGATTCCTGGCGAGGCTACGATTAAAAACCAGGTTCGTCCCGATGCGCTCTTTAGTTATCGGGACGTTTACCAGGTGAAGCTACTACTGAAAAATGGGTTCTAGTTGAATGTAAGTATGTCTAAATCATTTTTTTCATCTTCGAGTTTAAAGTTTAAAACAACCATTGTTTTTTTATTTGTTGCCGCAAGCTTGGGTTTAACCCTAAGGCTAATTCAAGGTGGAGCAATACCCGGCCATTTCAAGCATATCATGCATACGCATTCTCACATTGCCTTATTAGGGTGGTTGTATAATGCGGGATTTATTGTAGTCCAATATTTAATTCTTAAGAAAAAAGACGGCCCGTTAAATTCGGTGTTTTGGATAAGTCAACTCACATTTTTAGGAATGTTGTTTTCGTTTCCAGTACAAGGCTATGCTTTTGCATCCATTATATTTTCTACCCTGTATTTGTTTTGCTCGTATGCGTTGGTATATTACCTATTTCGCTACAGTAAGGAAATAGAAAATAAAGCGGTTTCAGGGCTCCTAAAATGGAGTGGGGTGTATTTAGTGCTTTCTAGTTTCGGGCCTTTTGCGCTAGGTTTTATTATGGCTAAAGGCTTAAACGATACCTACTGGTATAAGCTGTCAATTTACTGGTTTCTGCATTTTTTGTATAATGGATTTTTTGCCTTAATCGTATTTGCTTATTTGATTCAGAAGCTTAAATCGAGCGTAAATCAAAAGGCTATTTATGGGTTGATGGCTTTTTCTGTAATTCCGCTGTACGGTTTATCCATAGTATGGTTGGAGCCAAATTGGTCTCTATACCTGGTGTCTTTCGTGGGCGCTGCGTTTCAGGTAGTGGCGTTTTGGCTTTTGGTAAAAGAACCTAATTTAAAAAATATTTTCAAGAATAAAGTGGCGAAGCAATTGTTTGGTTTGGCTTTAGCTGCCTATCTATTGAAAATGGTATTCCAAGTTTTTTCGGTTTCGCCTGCAGTCCAAACTTTTTTATTGGAAACGGTTTCTTATTCCGTTATTGGATTTATTCATTTAGTGATGTTAGGATTTTTCACATTATTCTTTTTGGCCTTATTTATGGAAAGTGAATTTCTGAAAATGTCTAGTTTACTAAAGGTAGGATTACGGTTATTGGTCGCAGGTATCTTACTTTCTGAAGGATTACTTTTTACGCAAAGCGTTGCGGTGTATTGGAAAGTATTCCAAATTCCGAATTTCTTTATAGTCCTTTATTGGTGTAGTAGTTTAATGCCAATAGGAATTGGATTAATAGCAATCTCGCTATTTAAAAGGTGATTTATTTGAACCAAATCCAGTAAAAAATTAAAAAAACCTTCAAAAAACCTCAAATATCACGGAATACCATTAGAAGAATATCTCTTGAGTTACCGTTCATTTGTATCAGATTCGAAACAAGGAAGCAGTAGGATTTGTGACATCAATGAATAATCATTCTTGGGAGCAAGGTGGGTATTTTGCATAGATATCCAAATAAAGCAAATCTTTTGATTCCTAAACTAAGTTCGGTTTCGTTGCACAACTAAAACCGAACGGACAAACCCCTTATCTATCTTTAGTTTGGTTTTCATCCCCTTGAGAATCAAACTCCCCTCGGGGATAGTGCAAACTGTATTGAGCGATAATTAAAGAGCTGTTTTTGACGAAACAGCTTTTTTTATGCTTTATTATATTCTTTGGATAGCTTATTTGGCAATGGATCTTGATTCATAAGTAGGCAGGTAGCCTTATACAAGTTTGGGTTGTATTCGTAAAATGGTTTGGTTTGTTCAAAAAATACTTCAATCGATACGGCTAAAAACTCCTCCAAATTGGTAGCGGCATATTTTCTGAAAAAGGTAGCCTGATCGGTTTTGATTAATGCCATTTCTGCTAGGGCTAATTCTTTCCAAATTCGGTAGGCTCTCGGATTAATAAAACTACTTACACCATTACTATGGAATTTATTTTCTAAACTCATGGCATGCGTCATTTCATGAAAGCCAAGGTTTATTCCATCGGTGGAGTCGCTAAACCCTTTTAAGAAATTATCCCAAGAAAGTTTAATGATTTTACCCAATGGAAACACCTCCCCTTTATGGCGTTTTTTGGTATGTCTAGAATAGTAAGCATGAGGGTAGATAAAAATTTTTGTAAACCGAGGGAGTTGAAAGAATTCAAATCCAAAAGTAATCTGTACCGCAGTAGCAGCAACTAAAACTTTCATTTCATGGGTTATCTCTAAGCCTTCTTGACCATAAAAATCTTTCGCTCTTATGAATAAGATTACGCGTCTCTCAAACACACCTTTTAATTTACTAGGAAGGTTGTAATAGTACGGGTAATATTTTTCGAGTATTGATTTTGAATGATGATCAATGGGCTTGATATTATACCAGTAATAATAACGAATAGAGACATAAACAGCGTACCCAATCCCTAAAAATATGGGAGAAAAGAAAAGAAATATGCCAATCCAAGGCGTGGGGTCTTCCGCAGATAAGAATAGTATGTGCACGTTTACGATAGTGTTGAATTTAGTACTGTGATAAGGGTCCAAATGTAAATCAAAATAACTGGAATATACATTCCTAAAAAAGGTTCTTCTGTTGGAGAGGTACGCTTTTGAATGAATAGTTAAATGGGGAATAAAAAAATCAATTATCGATAAAATCGGCCTTTATTCCCCCCTTTTTTTTAGTCTCAAATATCACGGAATACCATTAGTAAAAGCTGCCTACTTATTAGGTATATTCGTATACGCTAAAGTTTAACCAGCTAATATTTAAGCAAATGAGAAAAACACTACTACTTTTATGTATTCTTTTTACATTAAATAATACAATGGCTCAAAATGTGAATATGTGGAGTTCTTCATGGACACCTAGTTTTAGACATTTAAGGGCCGTTCAGATTATTGGCAATGACAAAATAGTTGCAATTGGAGGCTGGGAATCTAACGATTCTATCGCTACAATTGCCACATCAACAAATAAAGCGTTGAGTTGGATTCTTGAAATGGATAATATAAATGCCATTCTACAAGACCTACATTTTCCCTCAGATACTCTTGGTTATACCGTAGGTTGGGCAGGTAATATTTGGAAAACGACAGATGCAGGGGATAACTGGAATCAACTTACCATAGCTGGAAACCCAGGCACTCGAAATTTTAATGGGTGTTACTTTTTTGACAATCAATCAGGAATAGTAATCGGTGGTAATCAATCTAATGACTCTATTCAAACTATTTTAAAAACTACGGATGGTGGAACAAATTGGAATGTTATCTCTGATAACTTGGGTTATTGGCTAAATGCCGTTTATTTCACGGATACCCAAACTGGTTTTGCGGTAGGCGATGGGGGTACAATCTTAAAATCTACCGATGGTGGAAATAACTGGACGTCTTTAACCCTTAATGGCTCAGTTGCCTCTCGTCAATTTATGGATGTTTATTTTATGGATTCAAACGTTGGTGTTGCTGTAGGCGGATGGCCGGATAATGATTCTATTCAAACCATAATTCGAACTACAGATGGTGGCGTGAACTGGAGTGTTGTTTCCGATAATCTGGGTTCTATGTTACATGGAGTGCAGTTTTATTCAAGTACCGAAGGATATGCCGTTGGTGATGATGGGCTCGTTTTATTTTCAAACGATGCCGGAGCTACTTGGACGGAACAAATAATTCCAAATGGTAATAACTACGGATTGAAAGATGTGTTTTTTAAGAATTCCGATTTTGGAATTGCCTGTGGTAATGAGGGTAAAATAATGTTGTATGATGATACCACTGCTGTTACCATTGCTCCAACCGGAAACCTATTCTCACCCGTTAAAGTGACCAGTGAGACATCCGTACTTATTCATGGAGAATTAAATGATAATGGGCTTTCGGCTACCGTAGAATTTGAATATGGAACGTCAATTGCCTTTGGTAATACCATTTCAATGTCACCATCAAGCTCTTTAGGAATCGGCATTGAAAACGTTAGTTTAACACTTGACAATTTAACTCCAAACGCATTATACTATGGAAGAATGAAGTTATCCAATTCTTTGGGTACTGGGTATTCCAATACGATTGCATTCTTCACTGGATTATCTGTTATACCAAACTACAATTTTGAATCTTGGGATTCCGTAAACACACAATTAATTAACGTTTGGTCATCTTCGGGTAACGTAACTCAAGTGGCATCTAATGATGGGTCATTTGCGGTTAAGTTAAACTCTAAAGGAAACGAATTGGGTGTGATTAACTACGGTCAACCTGGGCCATCAGGATTTATTGGAGGAACTCCTTTTACAGCAAGACCCGACTCAATTGTGTTTTGGTGTACGTATGATGTTTCTTTAAATGACTCTGCTTTGGTTGTCTTACAATTAAAAGCAAATGGCGCCACTATGAGTGATACTATCTATAAAATTGGCGGGACATCAAACGGTTGGGAAAGACATAGTTTTGAAGTGAATTACACTACCACTACCACACCTGATTCTATGGTTCTTGCTTTTACAAATACCAATGTGTTTGCTGGAAATGTGGATTCTCTTAGTACTATTACTGTTGACAATGTGAGTTTTATTGGAACCAATGAAAATGTACCTAATCCAAATATGGAATCTTGGATTATTGATACACGTCATAAAGCAAGTTCTTGGGTCTCAAATGATGATCAACATGCAGAAACACCTTATTTGATTGAAAAATCAACCATTGCCCATTCTGGTAATTATGCGATTCAATTAAAAAATAAGGTGGGAGGAAATAACCAACAGTACGCAAGTATTAAAACAGGAGACGATCCTTATAACTGGGGTCCAAGTTTTCCGGTTATGTTTAAGCATCAAAACTTCTATGGGTTTTATCAGTTTACCCCTGATAATGGAGATACGCTTTTTGCAGATATTTCAATGTATGAAAATGGAGTACAAGTTGGTTATGGAGGGTTTTTTACTGATTCTGCTACTTCTGATTATGAGCTTTTTCATATCCCAATCAACTATTGGTCAAATCCAGTGCCTGATAGCTGTATGATTTCTTTTCGTATTTATAAAAATAACGGTGGTGCCCCAGGAAATTCAATGGCACTAATTGACGACTTAAGTTTTGAATCGGTTATTTCATCAATTACCGAAAATTCATTGGAATCATCAATTATTAGTCAAGCTATTTTGTATCCTAATCCTTCTAGCGGAATCGTTAATATTAAGTTTGATAGTGATGAAAACGGAGCCGCAGATTTCTATGTGATTGACCTGTCCGGAAAACAAATTAAAGAAGGTTCATCGTTCATTTTTGAAAATAAAATGCAACTGGACTTGGAATCGCTTCAGTCCCAACTTTATTTTTTGATAATTAAAAAAGAAGAAAACATTTATACATTTAAAATCCAATTAAAATGAAAAAGTTACTAGGGTTTTTATTCATTTTGGCTCTTTTGAGTCCAACATCCAACTTTGCACAATCATCAATAAGTGATCCAACAGGATTAGTATTAACAACATTACCAGTGGGTGTTCCGCCTGCAAATTGTGGAGGTGCTGCTGGTGGAGACTATATTGCGGAGGGTACACTAGACCTTGTTAATGGCGCAGGTAAAACGTTTGGATATTCTAATCCCTCATGGGCGGCTTTTGAATCTCCGTGTACGTTATACGGAATAAATCAAACCATTTCAGGTCTGATTCATGGTTCTACAAATGTTCCTTGCTCCGGCACTACATTACACGATGTTACGTATGATGCCGGGTTATCCAATTTAGCTACGGGTACTATTGTATACACTGGTTTAACCTCTTACCGATATAATGTAGGAGCTGGTTATGTAACCAACGCAAATGTTGAGGTTAAATTAACGATTCATTTTTATACTGGAGGAACCACTACTGGTATAGCCACTTACGCATCGGGTACGAACATATATTTACCTGTTTCGGGTAATTTTGACATGAAGGTACTTATTGAAGCAAAGGCATTTACTGGTCCAACGTATTGTACAGCAGTAACGGTGGGAAATTATTATCCTGCAATTGAGCTATTTGATTTTATGGCGACTGATCCAAGTTATTCTATTTGTACCTCATTTAATACGGGATCATTTTATTCCAGTACGGTAACAGCAACAGCTAGTACCACACCGGCTACAATGCCAGTTTCACCAGGAACCTCTGTTACTTTACAAGGTACGGGTGTAGGTACAGGCGCTTTAACTTACGGTTGGTCTGGTCCTAATGCCTATTCATCGATTGTTGAAGACCCTAATATTGCTGCCGTAGCTGCTTCGCATGACGGTGATTATATTTTGACTGTTACGGATATGTATGGCTGTCCTGATACTGCCAAAACAACCATTTCAATTGTAACAGATACGGACGGTGATGGAATTAGCGATTTATTAGATAATTGTCCAACCATAGCAAATCCAGCTCAAACGGATACGGATAGTGATGGTATTGGTGACGCCTGTGATCCTGATGATGATAATGATGGTATTGCAGATGGTGTGGATTCTGATCCATTAGATCCTTTTGTATGTGTTGACTCTGATGCTGATGGATGTGATGATTGTACTATTGGTGTGGATGGTTTTGGCCCACTTGCTGATAATACGCCTAACAATGATGATATAACCGACCCAAGCCCCACTTTGGCAACTCTGGCGAATGTAACCGCCCAATGTTCAGTTACCAGTTTAACCACTCCTACAGCTTCTGATAATTGTGGAGGTGCAGTGACCGTAACGAACAACGCTACTTTACCCATAACAGCCCAAGGAACTACCGTGGTAATTTGGACGTATACAGATGCTAATTCCAACGCGGTTACCCAAAATCAAAATGTCGTAATTACGGATAATACAGCGCCTACTCCTACGTTGGCAACCTTGGCAAATGTGACCGCCCAATGTTCGGTTACTAGTTTAACAGCTCCAACAGCTACCGATAATTGTAGTGGTGTGGTTACTGTAACTAACAATGCTACTTTACCAATTGCAACACAAGGAACTACGGTGGTAATTTGGACATATACCGATGTTAATTCTAACTCGGTTACGCAAAATCAAAATGTGATAATTACCGATAATATTGCTCCAGTTCCTACCTTGGCGACACTCGCAAATGTAACCGCCCAATGTTCCGTTACGAGTTTAACTGCTCCAACTGCAACGGATAATTGTAGTGGTGTAGTTGCCGTAACAAACAATGCTACTTTACCAATCGCAACACAAGGAACAACAGTGGTAATTTGGACATATACCGATGTTAATTCTAACTCGGTTACTCAAAATCAGAATGTGGTAATTACCGATAATATTGCTCCAGTTCCTACCTTGGCGACACTCGCAAATGTAACCGCCCAATGTTCGGTTACTAGTTTAACAGCGCCAACAGCTACCGATAATTGTGGCGGTGTAGTTACGGTAACTAACAACGCTACTTTACCAATCACCGGACAGGGAACTACCGTGGTAATTTGGACATATACCGATGTTAATTCTAACTCGGTTACTCAAAATCAGAATGTCGTAATTACCGATAATATTGCTCCAGTTCCTACCTTGGTGACACTCGCAAATGTAACGGCACAATGTTCGGCTACTAGTTTAACAGCTCCAACAGCTACCGATAATTGTGGCGGTGTAGTTACGGTAACAAATAACGCTACTTTACCAATCGCAACACAAGGAACTACCGTGGTAATTTGGACATATACCGATGTTAATTCTAACTCGGTTACTCAAAATCAAAATGTCGTAATTACGGATAATATTGCTCCGGTTCCTACATTGGCAACTCTTCCAAATGTAACGACACAATGTTCCGTTACTAGTTTAACGACTCCAACTGCAACCGATAATTGTAGTGGTGTGGTTACGGTAACAAACAATGCTACTTTACCAATCGCAACACAAGGAACAACAGTGGTAATTTGGACATATACAGATGTGAATTCTAACTCGGTTACTCAAAATCAGAATGTGGTAATTACCGATAATATTGCTCCAGTTCCTACATTGGCAACTCTTCCAAATGTAACGGCACAATGTTCCGTTACGAGTTTAACAGCGCCAACTGCAACAGATAATTGTAGTGGTGTAGTTGCCGTAACTAACAATGCTACTTTACCAATTACCACGCAAGGAACAACCGTAGTGATTTGGACGTATACGGATGTAAATAGTAATGCCGTTACTCAAAATCAGAATGTGGTAATTACGGATAACATTGCTCCGGTTCCTACATTGGCAACTCTTCCAAATGTAACGGCACAATGTTCCGTTACCAGTTTAACTGCTCCAACTGCAACAGATAATTGTAGTGGTGTGGTTACGGTAACTAACAACGCTACTTTACCAATCACCGGACAGGGAACAACTCCTGTAACATGGACATATACTGATGTGGCAGGAAATGCTTCTGCACAAATTCAAAATTTCATTATTAATGATAACACTAGTCCTAATGTGATTACAAAGAATGATACGCTGTATTTAGATGCTAGTGGCCAGTCTATACTGCTAACCTCACAAATAGATAATGGCTCCTCAGATAATTGTGGAATTGGTAGTTTTGCTCTTAATAAGACTTCATTTTCTTGTTCAGATGTAGGGCTAAATGCGGTTGTTCTGACCGTTACCGATATCAATGGGAATTCAGACGCAGGCTCATCTATGGTTTTGGTAGTAGACACTATTTCTCCTGTGATTGCTACGCAATTTGTTACGGCCTATTTAGATCAAACTGGAAATAAGATTATCTCTGCTTCCGATGTAAACAATGGAACTGCAGACGCCTGTGGAATTAGTTCAATTTCTCTTTCTGATTCTATTTTCAATTGTTCTGATGTTGGTTTGACTAACACAACTTTTACCGCTATAGACGCAAACGGTAACACAAGTAGTTCTATAGTTTCTGTGACTGTTTCCGATACAGCGAAACCAATAGTAGTTACGCAAAATATTTCTGTTTATTTAGATAGTAATGGGCAAATAACGATCTCACCATCAGATATTAATAATGGTTCTACTGACAATTGTGGAATTGCTTCCATGGCCTTGAATGATTCTACTTTTGACTGTTCAAACTTGGGCCCTAATTCCATTACGCTAACTGTTACGGATGTTAATTCTAATGTGAGTTTTAGCAGTGCAACGGTTACCATTGTAGACACATTATCGCCCGTAGCATCTACACATAATATTACGGTGTATTTGGATGCTGCTGGATTGGCTACTATTACCACAGCAGATATAGATAGTGGTTCAATTGATAATTGCGGTATAGCATCCATGACCATTGATAAGTCAAATTTTGATTGTACTAATCTAGGTCCAAATTTGGTGACTCTAACAGTAGTTGATAACTATGGAAACATCAGTTATGCTACCGCTATTGCAACAGCAGTGGCCACGGTGATAGATTCCGTTGCGCCAATTGTTTTCACTCAAAATATCATGGTTTATTTAGACACCAATGGACAAGTTACCGTTGACCCATTGAGTGTTGATAATGGCTCCACAGATAATTGTGCCATCGATACATTTACTTTAGATACTTCCTTTTTTGATTGTAGTAAGATTGGTGTTAATTCAGTGATTTTAACGGCTACCGATTATAGCGGAAACAGTACTTCTGGACCAGCAACTATCACAGTAGCCGATTCAAGCGCATCCATTATTCAAGTTAAAAACATCCAATTACATTTAGATAGTAATGGACAAGCATTGTTAACTCCAATCATGGTTGACAGTGGTAGTACAGATAATTGTGGTATAGATACTATGATGGTTTCTAAAACAACTTTTAACTGTACCGATTTGGGGGTAAATTCTGTTTATCTAATTGTCGCAGATGGTATTGGGAATATTGATTCGGCAATGGCTACTGTCACTGTAATGGATTCAATAGCACCAGTGATTTCAACTAGAAACGATACACTTTACTTAAATACAAGCGGTCAAGCATCTTTAACGGTATTAGATGTTCAAGACTCTGCTACCGATAATTGCACTATTGTTATTAATACCGTTGATAGTACACAGTTTGATTGTAGTGAAATAGGTCTTAATACAGTAACGATTTTGGCTGCCGATGCTAGTGGAAACCAGACTCAAAAAACGGCAATCGTTACCGTTTTAGATGCCATTTCACCAACGGTTGTGGTGCAAAATATTACGGTTTACCTTAATCCTATGAGCATGGCAACTATCTCGTCAACAGATATTGATAATGGCTCATTTGATAATTGCGTTATCGATACCATGTATTTGGACACCTCTGATTTTGAGTGTTCTTCCATTGGGATTCAGAATGTAATTCTAACGGTTATTGATAATTCTGGTAATTTAAGTACGGCAACATCTATGGTTACCGTATTGGATAGTCTTGCCCCAATTGTGGTGACAAAAAATGATACCGTTTACCTAAACGCAGCAGGAATGGCTAGTATTACTGCTTCAAATGTAGATGATAGTTCATCAGATAACTGTGGCATTTCATCCTTATCGCTGAGTAAAACTAGTTTTGATTGTTCTGACCTTGGCGCAAATACGGTCCTCTTAACGGTAACCGATGGTAGTGCTAACAGCGCGAGTGATTCTGCTACTATTTTGGTGTTGGATACGCTTAATCCGGTCGTTATTTTTCAGAATGCAACGGTTTATTTAGATGCTAATGGTGTGGCTAATATTTCAGCTAGTGATCTTAATAATGGCTCCTTTGATAATTGTACAATCGATTCTATAAGTATTGACGTTAGCAGCTTTGATTGTTCTGACCTAGGTCCAAATAATGTTGTTTTAACAGTGATTGATTCTAGTGGAAACGTATCCACTGGTGGAGCTATTGTTTTAGTCTTTGATACTATTTCGCCAACGGTACTCACAAAAAACGACACCGTTTATTTAGATCAAAATGGAATAGCCAACATTACGGTTTCCAATATTGATAATGGCTCTACCGATAATTGTGGTATTAGCACTTTTACCTTGGATAGCACAAATTTTGATTGTAGTAAAACAGGAGTTAATACCGTGACATTATCTGTAACAGATAGTGCTGGAAACTCAAGTGCTAGTCAAGCATTAGTAACGGTATTAGATACGCTAGGGCCAATCATATTTGCCCAAAATATTATAGTGTATTTGGATAGTTTGGGTATGACTTCTATTACAACTTCAATGGTCAACAATGGAACTACAGATAATTGCCAAATAGATTCCGTTTTCCTAAGTCAATACAACTTTGATTGTGCTAAATTAGATACCAATGATATTTGGATTTATGCAATCGATATATATGGTAACATTGATTCATTGACTATAATAGTTAGCGTTATGGACACGCTTTCACCAACTATTATTTGTCCTAACGATACTACTTTTTGTGAGGATATATTCACATTTGTAGATCCGATAGTGACGGATAACTGTGTGCCAATTTTAATACAAACCTCTAATTATGTTTCAGGTGATTATTTTTCCTCTGGAGTTTATGCTTTCACCTACCAAGTTGCAGATGGCGCAGGAAACACCAATTCATGTACCTATGATGTGACGTCTTTGTCCAACCCAGTATTTAGTTTGGGAGCAGATACAGCGGTCTGTTTTAACGAACAGATTGACCTAGATCCAGGTAGTTATTCTAGCTATTTATGGGCAAATGGACTTACCACACAAATTAACCCAGTGGTAACTACTCAGGGACCGAGTACTTTCTCCGTACAAGTTAGCGATAGTAATGGCTGTATGGGAACTGATACTATAGTAATAACCGGTTTTGCTCCGGTAACGGTCAATTTAGGACCTGATGTTTCTATCGTGTATATTAATGGTGTTTCCACCACACATTTATTAGATGCCGGACCAGGTTTTATTAGCTATTTATGGAGTGATAACAGTACGACTACTCAAACTTTTACGGTCGATTTAACCACTATGGGTACCGTTAGTGTTATGGTTACGGATGCTAATGGGTGTATTGGTAAAGATGATGTTTTTGTTGATTTTATTTTAAATGTAGTATCGGTTCCGAAGGCTAAAATCATAGTGTACCCAAATCCGGTACATAATGAATTTATGGTAGATATTGAGGGTTGGAAAGCTGAGGCTTTAGAGGTTAGTATATTAGATATTACAGGAAAAACAGTTCAGTTAAAGCAAATTGCAGGTTCAAATAGTAAGCAAACTGTTCGGTTCAATACATCTCAATTAAATAGAGGTCTGTATGTGCTTAAAATATCTGATGGGTCTAATGTTAGTACAATGAAATTGATTCTTCAATAGGCCTTAAAAATCATATAGCCATCTTTAATATATGTATTAGAGATGGCTTTTTAGTTTTAAGAAAGCGATAATTCCTTAAAATATCACGGAATACCATTAGTAAAATAATCCCATAGCTAGCTCACCTTTGTGGTGTAACAAAAACGCTATGAAAAATAAAGAGCATAACTTCCAGTATTTACCATTAAACGATAAAAGCTTAATGATTACAATGGGTGTTGTTTTGGTGTTTATGCCGATTATAAAACTTCTTTTGAGCCTTTAAACAAACAAACAAACAAACAAACAAAAAGCCCTGATTTCAATATTGAAATCAGGGCTTTTGCTTTTATTCTAATGGGTGATTAAAATTGAGCTATGTATTCAAATACCTATTAAAACGCTATTAAAAGCAGCAATCATAAAAGGAAGAAAAAACAGAAAAGCTTAATCGGTTTCACCCACTTTGTTAATATTTAGAAAGTGAGTCGACAAGAAGGTTGCGTGTAGTGGTTTCGGTCAAATATAGGTGGTTCTTCTCAAAGATTAGATTGGGAATTCTGTGAACTGAAGTTTAAAAAAAGGAATGATTTTTAAATTTTCTACGATCGTTTTGCATGTAAAAAAAAGCGTGGGTATTGGGTTTTAATGGTTTAAAATAATATTTGTTTAATAAAATTTGCAAAAGATTAAACAAAATGTATATTTGAAGCACCAATTAAAAGTTTAATACGTAAATCAGTCAAATTTTAATGTAACATGAGTTTAAAATTAATCACATCATTCAAATGTACGTTCATTTTATTGTTCATCCATTTTCAAACGGCAAACGCTCAAGGTTTTGCATGGTTAGCCACGGTGAAAAAAAATGTAACCTCTAGCAATGTTATTATTCAGGGAGTTGTTTCAGATAATCAAGGTTTCCAATATATCACAGGTACTTTTTCGGGTTCTGCTTCATTTGGAAATACGATTTACACAGGTAGCAATGAAGAAATTTTCATTGCCAAATTAGATAGTGTAGGGAATTACATTTGGGTAGAAACCGCTGGTGGTAATGGAATTGATGTAGGTATGGATATTGAACTGGATGGGTTGGGCGGCTTATATGTCAGCGGTGTTTTTTCAGGAAGCGCCACTTTTGACTCCATTACAGTGACCTCTTCAGCGCAAGGGGGTTACGGAGATAATTTTTTAGCGAAATATGACACTTCAGCAAATATTCAGTGGATAAAAACAGGCGCTCAAACTTACCAGAATAGTCCGTTTTACAGACGCATCAGTGCTAGTAAAATCAAAATAAAAAATGGTTTTGTTTATCTATTGGCATCTAATATCCTATTTACGAGCAGTAATTTAGCTCAACGAACATTTGATTCATTTCTACTTCCTGACATTGTGTTTACGGGTCCGGGCTCAAGTTCAGTTGGTCATAGTTTCGTAGTCAAAACTAATTTTAGCGGTGTGAACAGCTGGATAACACCCGTTTATCAAACGGGTGGGATTCTGAGTCAAAGTTACCCCTTGGATTTAGCGGTGAAATCAAACGATAATGTTGTTTTACAGTACAATTATTACGATAGTATTACCATCGATACGGTTCCAATTTCTGGGGCAGGAAGCTTCGGTATTGGTTTTCAATACAGAGGGTTACTCATTTGTGAATTGGATACTTTAGGGAAATATTTAAACCATTACTCCATTCCAAATATTGGGGGCAATTTTACAAGTCTAAATTCGTTAGGTTTAGATGTGGACGAAAATGACAATACATATGTCCTTTCAAGCATAGGAGTCGGGCCCGCTTTCCCATTAACCATTGCCGGAACTAACCTCTCCATAAACGGAGATTTTTTATTGAAATTAAATGATTCTTTAACCCCTGTGGATTGTTCTGTTTTAACTAATGTAGCAAGTAATACGAATCGATTTACAAGCCTTGAAGTAGAAGGAGATGAAGTTGTTTTTGGGGGAAATTTAAATGGTAACATGCAAGTTTTAGGTGCCAACTACAATCGAGTAAAAGAAATTATTTTTACTAGCATTGATACTAGTTTAACGTCCATGAATTGGTTTACCAGCACCACGGGGTCCAGTTATAACATAGGAAATGCAATTGCCTATGCTCAAGGTATTTATGATATACATTTATCTCCAGATAAAAGCATATTCGTTTCGGGTAATCTGGGGCCAACAAGTCGTGTTTTTGGATCTTTCGCGAGTGGAGTTAATACACTTGAAGACGGTTTTCTAACCAAAATTGTTGCATGTAGCCCTGTTTCTGTCAATATTAGTCCTCAAAATGGGGTGATTTGCGGAGTCGGATCAAGTTTGGCTCTTACCGCCTCTGTTAATCCAAACCTTTCCTTTCAGTGGTTCAATAATGGGGTAGTATCAACAAATGGTTTAACAAGTACATTCGTTACCTCAAATGCAGGAACGTATTCTTTGGTGGTAGATAGCTTGGGTTGCCAAGACACCAGCAATATGGTAAGTGTAACGATAGAGAATAATCCTATCGTAACGGTGCCTCCTAACACATTAAATACCTGCTTTACTTCAGGGCCAATAGTGGTTCCAAGTGGGAGCCCATTGGGAGGTGTTTGGACAGGACTAGGAATGATCAACGACTCGGTTTTTAATCCAACCATTACAGGTGCTGTTCCTTCGATTCTGACCTATACCTACACTAATTCTTCGGGTTGTAGTGGTTCAGAAATTCGACTGATCAATGTGGTGCAACCTCCCGTTTTAGCGGTTTCGACTGCTCTTCCGGAGTCTTGTGCCGATGATTTGGTATTTCCGTTAAACGCTTTTGTAACTCCGACTGGCGGAACTTATTCGGGGCCAGGCGTAGTGAATAATTCTTTTGACCCCGCTTTGGCCGGTGTAGGCACCCACGTAATAAAGTATTTTTACGCTGTCCTTCAAGGATGTGAGGATAGTGCTACTTTTAATTTGGTCGTAAATGCGTCTCCTACTATTTCTTTTCCAAGTCTAGGGGATACATGTCAAACAACCTTTTCCTTGCCACTTGCGCAAGCAACCCCAGTAGGAGGAGTGTATTCTGGCCCATTTGTAATTAGTAATAATTTTTATCCATTTCTTTCGGGGTCCGGATCTTTTCCGGTGACCTACACGGTGAGTGAAAATGGGTGTACTTCTGAACAAACGCAGTTCATTCAAGTGGATCCATTGCCTACTGCGAGTATGACCAATCCTGGAGACTTTTGTATCAGTGATTCTAAAACGATCCTGAACGGAGGAATGCCAATTGGTGGTTTTTACCGTTTAAACGGAGTGTTGGAAACGGAGATTAACCCACAAATTTTAGGGCCTGGAATACATGTGCTCGAATACGTATATAGCAATAGTTGTGGAGTAGCAATCGATTCTAACATTTTTGAGGTGTTTGGTTTGCCTGCGGTGAACTTACCTGCTTTAGGAGACTTATGTGAAAATGCATCGAATGAGCCATTAAATTTGGGTACTCCAGCAGGTGGGATTTACAGTGGAATTGGGGTTTTAAATAATACTTTCGCTCCTGCCATTGTGGGGGTGGGTTCTTTTATAATCAGTTATACGTTTACCGATGTTAATGGCTGTGTAAATGCTGACTCTGCTTCATTAGTGGTGAATGCAGCGCCTAGTGCGAGTGCTTCTTTAGATTCTTCGTATTGTTTAAATGAGCCTGCTTTTACTATACCATCTCTTCCAATTGGTGGAACTTGGTCGGGTAACGGGGTGTTAAACGGAACGTTTAATGCGGGAAATGCAGGAGTCGGAAATTCGTCTTTAACCTATATTGTTTCGAATGCACAGTCTTGTTCAGACACGCTAATTAAAGGAATACAGATTAAGGATATTCCCAATGTAACGCTTGCCTCTTTTGCGCCTGTGTGTAACAGCAGTAGTGGTTTAATTCCATTATCAGGCGGACTTCCATTAGGTGGTACATATGGTGGTTTAGGAATCTCAAATGGTTTTTTCAACCCTGCAGCTACAGGTTCTGGGTTTCATTCGGTGTCCTACAGCTATACAGATTCTTTGGGGTGTGCCGCAACGGCCGTAGAAACCATAACGGTAGACACCTCCTTGGTAATAGTAGACTTTGCGCCTTTGGGTAACATCTGTCAAAATGCAGATAGTATTATTCTTACGGGCGGAACTCCAGCTGGGGGAATCTACTCTGGCGTTGGGGTTTCTAATGGGTTTTTCTATCCGAATCTTTCAGGGGTAGGCAGTTTTGATTTGTCGTATGCCTATTCAGGAGTAAATTCATGTATTGCTATTCAGACTGCGTTGATTGTTGTGGATACTGTTCCTGTGGTTAGTTTAAATGCCATCGCAGATTTGTGTGTAAGTGATACAGCAATCGTGCTATCCCAAGGGTCGCCTTTAGGCGGAACGTATTCAGGTGTTGGAGTGTCTAACGGTTTTTTTAATCCTGGAATAGCGGATACAGGAAATCATGTAATCACCTATATGTACTCCGATTCCAATGGATGTGTAAGCGAAGCCTCTACCACAGTACGTGTGAATGGTTTGCCAAATGTGACGTTGGCTGCACTCGCCAGTATTTGTGCCGATTCTGGATTAGTTAACTTGTCTGGTGGTACTCCATCAGGTGGAGTGTTTTCTGGGGTTGGAGTAAGTAATGGACAGTTTAACCCAACCACCTTGGGAGGCGGTCAATATAGTGTGGCCTACACTTTTGTAGATTCTTTAGGATGTTCCAATTTAGACACTGCCATTTTAACCGTAAACGAGCCGGTGGCTAGTTTAACTGCTTTTCCGGATATATGTTCAAATACAACGGCAATTTCTTTAACGGGTGGAACTCCTGTGGGTGGCGTGTATTCTGGATTGGGTGTGACGGGATTAAACTTTGATCCTGCCGTTTCGGGATTGGGTCCGGTCGAAATTTACTACACTACCTCGGTGAACGGATGTAATGCCATTGATACGCAAACCATTCAAGTGAATCCGATTCCAGTACTCAATTTAGGTACTTTCGCTCCGATATGTAATTCAGATACCCTTCTTTTAAATAATGCCCTTCCTTTGGGAGGTTTTTATTCTGGAGTTGGAGTAAGTAATGGGGCTTTTATTGCATCTAATGGCAGTATTGGTCAGAATTCGATTACCTATACAGTGAACGATACCAATGGGTGTTCAAATTCCAAAAGTCAATTAATTACGGTTAATGCATCACCGGTACTGACTCCTGTTACGAATGCTACCGTGCAATTCTGTGAAAACTTACCGAATGATACGTTAGGATTATTTCAGCCTTATGGCGGAGTATATACGGGTAGTGCCATTGCGAATAATATATTTAGTCCAAGTAATGCTTTAGTGGGAAATGTAAATGTGACCTATACCTATTCAGATGCTAATGGCTGTGTAAATTTTGCAAACACTAATGTTACGGTTCTTTCTGCTCCAATAGTTAATGTGGACTCCGTATTGCTTTGTGATGACACCGCTTTAGTAGTGTTAAGCGGAGGAATTCCGCTGGGCGGTCAATATACAGGAGTAGGTGTTTCTTCAGGAATGTTTAATCCGACTATTAATGGGTTAGGGACCACCAATTTAATTTACACGTATACAAATTTAAATGGGTGTTTAGTTTCTGATACATCTTTTGTCTCTGTCAATTCTTTGCCAGGTATCAATTTAGGTACTTTCGCTCCGATATGTAATTCAGATACCCTTCTTTTAAATAATGCCCTTCCTTTGGGTGGGTTTTATTCAGGAGTTGGAGTAAGTAATGGGGCTTTTATTGCATCTAATGCCAGTATTGGTCAGAATTCGATTACCTATACAGTGAATGACACCAATGGGTGTTCAAACTCCGAAAGTCAATTAATTACGGTTAATGCATTACCGGTATTGACTCCTGTTACGAATGCTACCGTACAATTCTGTGAGAACTTACCCAATGATACGTTAGGATTATTTCAGCCTTATGGCGGAGTATATGCGGGTAGTGCCATTGTAAACAATATATTTAGCCCAAGTAATGCTTCAGTGGGAAATGTAAATGTGACCTATACCTATTCAGATGCTAATGGCTGTGTAAATTTTGCAAACACTAATGTTACGGTTCTTTCTGCTCCAATAGTTAATGTGGACTCCGTATTGCTGTGTAGTGACACCTCCCTAGTGGTGTTAAGTGGAGGAACTCCTTTAGGCGGTCAATACACTGGAGCAGGTGTTTCCGCAGGAGTATTTGATCCGGCTATTAATGGTTTGGGAACCACCAATTTAATTTACACGTATACAAATTTAAATGGGTGTTTGGCTTCTGACACATCTTTTGTCTCTGTCAATTCTTTGCCAGTTATCAGCTTAGCATTGGATTCTATTTGGTGTATTAATGCCGGAGATATTAACCTAATAGGTGGTTTGCCGATTGGCGGGAGTTACAGTGGTTTGGGAGTTTCAGGAAATAGCCTCGACCCTACAATCTCTGGTTTGGGAAGTACCTCGATATCCTATACCTACACAGATTCTAATACATGTTCCAATGCCATTTTTTCAGTGGTTGATGTAAAGCCTGCACCGGTGATTAGCATATCAGGTGATTCCATCATTTGTAATGGTGAAGGGACTAATCTAACCTCTTCTGGAGCCTCATCGTTTCAGTGGAGTACTGGAGTTGCGGGTAATACGGTTTCAATATCTCCTTCAATCGATAAAGATTATATAGTTATTGGAACAGATTCCAATGGGTGTAACGGGGCAGATTCGATTCTTGTACGTGTAAATGAATTACCGGTAATTGAAATTTTTGGTTCGGACTCCCTGTGTGCAGATAGTACAGTCCTTATTGAGGTGACTGCTGGTTTTAGTGCATATGAATGGAGTTCAAACGAAACCACTTCGGCCATTTCTATAGGCCCTTTCAATGAAGGAGACGATCCTTTATATACGGTTACAGTGACGGATATAAATGGATGTGAGGCACAAGATTCTATTCAAATGATTGTAATTGATTGCGCTGTGATTAATGGTGTACAGGATTCCGCATGCATTGGAAGTACCGCAGTTATTTACCCCAACCCCGCGCAGAATCAATTTCAAATTAAACTACAGAATTGGATCTCTGATGAAATTCAAATAACCTTAATTTCTTTGGATGGAAGGGTGATTTCCAATCAACAAATATTAAATTCTACGCCTACCCAAATTGTTAGTTTCGATACACAAACGCTGGCAAGAGGTGTTTATTTGGTGAGGATTTTCGATGAGTTTAATAACTGTGTTACCCGTTTAGTACTTCAATAAATACAATTTTCCACACAAATAAAAAGCCCCCCATTCAGTATTTTGAAAGGGGGGCTTTTAAGTTTTGTTTTTTGCTAGTCTTTTGACTTCAAACTTTCGTCTTATTTCAAATAACTTCTAAAATCAGTCTTTTCTTTAATAATAGCACTCACCTCATTAATAGCTACACGAATCTGTTCCATGGTATCTCTATCACGAATAGTAACCGTATCATCTTCTAAAGTTTGGTGATCTACCATAATGCTAAATGGTGTTCCAATAGCATCCTGGCGTCTGTAACGTTTTCCTGGTGAATCTTTCTCATCGTATTGGCAATTGAAATCAAATTTCAAATCGTTCAATATTTCCCGTGCTTTTTCTGGTAAACCATCCTTACGCGTTAACGGCATAACTGCGGCTTTATAAGGCGCCAACATAGCAGGAAGCTTTAATACCACACGCTCTGTTCCGTTTTCTAATTTCTCTTCGGTATAGGCAGATGACATAATAGCCAAGAAAGTACGATCCAAACCAACAGAAGTTTCTACGACATAAGGAACATAGTTTTGGTTGATTTCTGGGTCAAAATACTGTAATTTCTTACCAGAAAACTCTTCGTGTTGTTTCAAGTCAAAATCAGTACGAGAGTGAATACCTTCTAATTCTTTAAATCCCATTGGGAAATCAAATTCAATATCGCTCGCTGCATTAGCGTAATGCGCTAATTTAATATGATCATGGTAACGGTACTTTTCTTGCGGAATTCCTAAAGATTTATGCCAGTTAATACGTTGCTCTTTCCAGTATTCATACCATTTCATTTCTTCACCCGGACGAACAAAAAATTGCATTTCCATTTGCTCAAACTCACGCATTCTAAAAATGAATTGACGCGCTACAATCTCGTTACGAAACGCTTTGCCAATTTGTGCAATTCCAAAAGGAATTTTCATTCTTCCCGTTTTCTGAACGTTTAAGAAATTTACAAAAATACCTTGAGCCGTTTCCGGACGTAAATAAATAGTGTTTGCAGATTCAGCAACAGAACCAATTTCAGTTGCAAACATCAAGTTAAACTGCTTTACATCGGTCCAGTTTTTAGAACCGCTAATCGGACAAGCAATGCCTAAATCTTCAATTATTTTTTTGATTTCTGCTAAATCATCCGCGTCAAGCGCAGTTTTAAATCTACCATTGATCTCATCAATTTTTGCTTGGTTACGCAACACATTCGGGTTGGTTTTCAAGAACTCTTCCTTGTCAAAATCATCCCCAAAACGTTTCACACCCTTTGCTAGATCCTTCGCAATTTTTACGCGGTATTTCTCTACGTAATCCTCAATAAGCACATCTGCACGGTACCGTTTTTTAGAATCCTTGTTATCAATTAACGGATCATTAAACGCATCCACGTGACCAGAAGCCTTCCAAGTAGTAGGATGCATGAAAATAGAAGAATCAAGTCCCACAATGTTTTCATTCATTTGTACCATAGCCGTCCACCAATAGTCTTTAATGTTACGTTTCAATTCTGCGCCCATTTGCCCGTAATCGTAAACGGCACTAAGTCCATCATAAATTTCACTACTCTGAAACACAAAGCCATACTCCTTAGAGTGACCAATTATTTTCTTTAAGCTATCTTCTTTTGGTGCTGCCATTTTTGCTATTTTTTATGCGGCTGCAAAAATAGGCACATCCGGTGAAAAATAGTGATGATACCATTGATAATTTGGGCGTGTCCCAAGGGTCGGGCTTTCCGTTCATACTCCTCAACTTCGGCTTACTTCGTCTACGCTCAGTACAAGTCGCTCAGTTTCCGGGGTAACCACTACTATCCCTCACGCATCATTTCATCCCTGTAGGACTTACTATATTTCTAACCTTTATCGCTGGGCTTTGCGCATCGCTGTGATATATAGTCCTTTCAGGACTACGTTTAATTTTGAATAAAGTCTGATAATAGCTCATCACCCTGAAGGGGTGAAATATAATAGCGATGGACGCAGTCCATCGTGTAAATAACAAAAATAATGTCAAGTCCTACAGGGACGTAATAATTCAGAACTAAGGCTCAAATGTTAGCTACATCGCCCTAAAGGGCTAAAAGCGCATGTAATTTACCTGTGTCAGTCGGAGCGCGACTAATCACCATTGAATAGGAAGTCGCACCCCGACTTTGTGGAACCTAACCTCTAGTAAACGTAAATTGAGTAATCTCTGGAGGCATACCAATTCTACCCGGAAACGCCAAGTACCCAAACCCACGATTCACATACAATCTTTGCGTTCCTTTTTCATACATACCTGCCCAACGTGGGTATTTGTATTTAACCGGACTCCATTTAATGTTTCCGAGCTCTACGCCAAACTGCGCACCATGGGTATGTCCGGATAACGTTAAGTCAATATCAGGATGGCCTTTAGTAACAACCTCTTCAAAATGCGATGGGTCGTGCGATAGTAATATTTTTACTGGAACACCTTCGGTCCCAATCTTAGCTTTATCTAAATTACCATGTTGTGGAAACGGTTTTACGCCCCAATTTTCAACTCCAACTATGGCAAGTTTTTCTCCGTTTTGTTCGAAAATATGATTATCGTTTAGCAAAGTTTTAAATCCCATTTCTCCTTGAATCTCAATTAATCGCGCAAAGTTTTCTGCTTTTGCTTCCGGAGACTCCCAAGCACTATAATCACCATAATCATGATTTCCCACAATGCCTATCTTCCCCATTTTAGCAGGTAAAGATTTAAATTCTTCAATCCACGTTTCTGCTTCTGAGGAAAAATTATTTACCCAATCACCCGTAACCACGAGTATGTCTGGGTTAAGGTCTTTCACCATTTTGAATGCTTTAGCTACCGATTCCTTATCGTTAAAGAAACTGCCTAAATGCAAATCAGATAATTGAACCATGGTTAGGCCTTCAAAAGAGGCTGGTAAATGAGGGAGGATTACTGGAATTTTCCGCACTTTAAAATCAAACCTACCTTTTATCATTCCGTAGGCAGCGCCAATAAATGGAATAGTTGCAGCACCAACACCTAACTGATAAATGAATTTTAGTCTAGAAACGTTTTCACCTGTTGACTCTGTATCTACGGGAGAAAAGTACGTTATGATATTTCTAAATAGAAGTAATATATCATCAGAAAAAATGAACAATGAAAACAAAATTTTAGGTACATAAAACAACAATCCCATACCCACTAAGTAATAGCTAGTTTTGTAGTTTTTAAATTCTGGATTGGTGGTAACGTTAAACATGACAAGTATTATCCAAATTGCAATAGCTACATAAATAGCCCAATGAAGTATTAATGCTCCTTTTCTAAGATTATCGTTTTGTACATCACTTAACAAAACTTTTAGTCCTTTAAACACGTATAAGTCAATGAGAAATAATACGAAAAGGATAATTAGTATTGGAAAAAAATTGATTGTTCTAGTTGCCATGATTTTATTTGAACCTGCAAATTTAAGTTATCTAATAAGAGAAATTGTTTGGAATAAAGAAAGAATGATAAGCGGTTAAATGACTTGTTGGGGTATGTTTTAGCCTCTAATTTCATTCACCTTCGGTTGTGCATATTTAGATGAATAAATAGGTTATTAGTACGGTGAAATATCGCAAAATTGTGTTAGTGACAAAATATTGAGATAGATGAAATTAAAGTATATCGGAGGAATAGTTTTAGCGATTTTATTGCTGTTTACAGCAATGTATTACTTGAAACCAAAAAACACTCCTTTACCTGTTGTAGAACAGCTTCCAGAACAAATTATTGAAGAAATTGAGCCAACGGTTTACTTGTTTGAAATACCCGTAGATTCGTTTACCGTATATCAATCTGAATTTGGTAAAAACGAATTTTTAGGTACGGTATTAGACCGGTTTCATGTTTCTGCTGTGGAAATTGATAGAATTGCACGTGCTTCTAAAGAGGTATATGATGTTAGAAAGTTTAGAAAAGGGAAAGATTACACCATCTTTAGTACGCTTGATTCTATTCCGAGTGTAGCCTATTTTGTGTATCAACCTAACTCTATAGATTACGTGGTTTTTGATTTACGAGATTCGGTACATGTTTATAGAGCTAAAAAAGAACTGGTGACTGAAACCAGGCAAGCTTCAGGAATTATTACTTCATCGCTTTATCAAACTTTGGTTGACCAGAATTTAAGTCCTGCGTTGGCCGTACGATTAGCTGATATTTATGCTTGGACTATTGATTTTTATCGTATTCAAAAAGGCGATTATTTTCAAGTGATTTTTGAAGAGCAATTTGTAGACGGAGAACGCGTAGGAGTAGGCGATATCTTAGCGGCTAATTTCAATAATTATGAAGTTGATAATTATGCTTTTCTATATGATCAAGGCGAAGGTGATGATTATTTTAATGAATCTGCTGAAAGCTTGAGAAGAGCGTTTTTAAAGTCTCCATTAAAATTTGGGAGATTAACATCCGCATACACCAAAAGAAGATTTCATCCCGTACAAAAAAGATACAAAGCTCACTTAGGTACTGATTATGCCGCACCTACCGGAACGCCTATTATGGCTGTTGGAGATGGCGTAGTTACACACGCACAGTACTCAAAATACAATGGGAACTATGTGAAAATTCGCCATAACAGTACCTATACTACGCAATACCTGCACATGAGTAAAATCTTGGTGAAAGCAGGTTCACGTGTTAAACAAGGACAAACGATTGGTAAGGTAGGAAGTACCGGTTTAGCTACTGGTCCGCATGTATGTTACCGTTTCTGGAAAAATGGTGTGCAAGTAGATTCTAGAAGAGAAAAAATTCCACCATCAAATCCTATTAAAAAAGGCAAAAGAGCCGATTTTGATGTGTTTGCTAAAGAATGGAAATCTAAAATTGATAGTATTTCTGTAAAGGGAATGGAGTAGCGATTGTTATTTTTCTTTATCTAAGTATTTAGGATAAGATTTTTTAGCGGCTTTCTTTTCAGGAGTCCCAGCTACCACAACAACAATTTCACCCCTTGGAGGAGTTTCCGTATAGTATTTAGCTACTTCTTCTAAGGTGCCACGCTTGTATTCTTCAAACATTTTTGTGAGTTCTCTAGAAACACTGACTTGACGGTCTGCACCAAAAAATTGCATCATTAATTCTAATGATTTCACTAATCGATGAGGTGATTCATAAAAAATAATTGATCGTGTTTCGGTAGAAAGACTTTCCAATATCTTTTGTCGTCCTTTTTTGTGGGGTAAGAAACCTTCAAAAACAAATTTGTCACAGGGTAGTCCAGAAGCTACAATGGCAGGAACAAAAGCGGTAGCCCCAGGTAAAACTTCTACCTCTAAATCAGCTTCAATACTCGCACGAACTAACAAAAAACCAGGGTCCGAAATTCCAGGAGTTCCCGCATCACTAATCATAGCAATGCGATCACCAGCTTTCATTTGGTCTATAAATTTCTGCGTTGCTTTATGCTCATTATGCATATGAAAAGACGTCATCTTCGTGTCTATTTCAAAGTGATTTAATAGCTTTCTTGACGTTCGGGTATCTTCAGCTAAGATTAAATCTGCTTCTTTCAAAACCTCTAAAGCGCGAAGCGTAATATCTTTTAAGTTGCCAATTGGCGTAGGTACTAGTGTAAGCGGTTTCAATTAATTAATCGTTTGAATGGTTTGAATAATTTGGAAAGTACTTCTTCCGTCTTCAATCATGTGAACCACTTGATCCACTAATTCGTTAATGCTATCGGCAGAATAACCTAAACTTACCCCGAAACTCATACATAATCTACGTTCGTTTTCATGGGTTTCACCATCAATTAACATCATTTCAATTAAGTCTAGCATTTTTTCAGCGCGTTCCTTATCGTCCGAAATAATTAGCGGTTTAACGTGAATGGAGTTTTCAATTAACCCTTCTACTTCAGTTGCAGTAATAAAGTATTTATGCGATTTTTTGAAAAGAAACTCTAATTCTGATTTATCTAAAATACCATCTGCAAAAGCAATCGATAATAGATTTTTGAAATGTTGTTTTTTAATGTCCTCACTCATATGGCTTATATTTCTAGCTAAGTTAATTAAATCTACGTTCTACCAAAGAAATAAAACTTTGAACGGCTTCAGAATCCATATTCCAATTATGTTCCTCTTTCAACTGTACATCCAGGTATCTTTTTGCGTCAGCTAAACTGGCAATATGATCCAATTCTGATAATGCCTTTTTAAAGGCTTCCATATTCCCATTAAATAGTTCATTAGAGTATAAGAAACGCTCGTTTAAAGCAATAGAGTCGGCTAATTTGGTAATTGATTTCGTGCTTAACTTATCTGCTAAAGAAGGTTCTGTATTAGCCACGGCATCGTTAATTTCTTTTTTATCATCTTCTTGTACAGAAACCACTTCTTCTGTTTCAACCGGAGTTTCTTCAATAACCTCTTCCACTATTTCAGGAATAATTTCTTCTGGTTCTTCTTCGGTATCAATAATTTCGGAAACTTCCTCAACTACTTCCTCAACGGCCACTATTATTTCTTCTTCAATAGTTTCTGTAGGCGTAGGAGCAGACTCTTCTGGTGGTGAATTTTCAATTACTTCAAAAACTTCTACAGATTCTTTGATTTCAAATTCATCAATTTCTTTCAAAATCTCATCACCGTAACTCGGTACCTCAGGGGCTTCTTTCTTAATTTCTTCCTCTTCTTTGAGTTCTAAGAACTCCACTTGCAACTTCTCGTTTTCAGGTAAGTCGTGTAAAAATTGGTAAATGGTTAACGCACTGGTTAAGTCTTTCGTTCTACGCAACATTGATTCTAACCAATCATTATCCAATTTTTCGGTTTTAAATACTTTTTCCGAAGTGTTTAATAAGCCTTCTATTTGATCGGCTAATTTTTGTCTGAAAAGTTTTTCTCGTGTACCCATTATATAATTATTTCTCGGTTTTTTTTACTGGAAATCAGCGCTAATAATATCACAAAAGACATTACATAAACTCACTTCACAAAATAAAGGACTATTTACCTGTTAAGCACAAATTTAATTAGATTTGTGTACAACTGAAATGGATATTTCCCATATTAGAAGCCGAATATTAAACACTTTGATATTCAGTCTTTTCAGCTGTTAATTTAGGGGTGCTCTTTTTGTTTTAAGAGTATTAATTGCAACCAATCGAAAGGTATTTAATGTTTTTAGAGAAACTTGTAAATCAAAATGCGCGCAAAGGATGGATTGAAGTCATTTGTGGATCCATGTTTTCGGGTAAAACGGAAGAGCTGATTAGGCGTTTAAAAAGAGCCAAATTTGCGCAACTTAATGTGGAGATTTTCAAACCTGCAATTGATACGAGATATCATGAAAATGAGGTGGTTTCTCACGATAGAAATTCCATTTTATCTACTCCTGTCCCAGCATCTTCCAATATTTTATTGATGGCCAATGGAATGGATGTAGTTGGAATTGATGAGGCGCAATTTTTTGATGACGAAATTGTAAACGTATGTAACCAATTAGCTGATCAAGGAGTCAGAGTAATTGTTGCCGGGTTAGATATGGATTTTTTAGGAAAACCATTCGGACCTATGCCAGCCCTTTTGGCTACGGCAGAATACATTACCAAAGTTCACGCTATATGCGTAGATTGTGGTGATTTAGCACATCATTCATATCGATTTACAGAAAGTAATGATTTGGTCTTAGTAGGAGAGCAAGAAAGTTACAAGCCACTTTGTAGAAAGTGTTTTACCCAAAATCAATACGATAGAGAACATCCTCCAACTACCGAAATAAGCAATGATACGGACCAGTTATAGCGCTAGCCAAATAGCATCTATTCTTGATGGTGAGCATCTTTTGATGGCTCCCAATTCTCCAATTTCTAATTTAATTATTGATAGAAAAAAAGGCGCCAATTTAGATAATAGTCTTTTTGTAGCTTTACTAGGAGATTCCCTTAATGGCCATCATTTTATTGATGAGATGTATCAAAATGGAGTGCGTAATTTTTTAGTTTCTGAGCCCATTGCTGATTTACCAGATGCCAATGTTTTTTACTCAGAAAATACGGTTAAAGCTTTACAAACATTAGCCAACTTTCAACGTGATAATTCGCCAATTCCAAATCAAAACTTTTATCATAATGCCCAAATGTTTTTGGAACATATTCGTTTGTTTGATTTTTATAATGAGGGTATACTAATAAAGGGTGAGCAAAGCTTTCAATTTGAGCAAATTACTACCAAATTGGAGCAGAAAACACGTCAGACCCAATTGGAAATTAACCTAAATGCATTGAAACACAATTTTAATTTTTATCGAAATAGAATTGAAAAGGGTGTAAAAATGATGGTTATGGTGAAAGCCAATGCGTACGGTGCTGGTGGGGTAGAGGTTGCCCAGTTATTGGCTACGCAAAATGTAGGTTACCTTGGGGTAGCCTATGCTGATGAAGGTGTTTCTATTAGAAAGTCTGGCGTAACAACTCCCATTATGGTAATGAATGCTTCTGAAGAAGTTTTACCCACATTGGTACATTATTGTTTAGAACCAGAAATATACTCATTAGAGCTTCTAATTGCATATACTCAAGTGTTAGCTAAAGACGGCTTCAGAAATTCAAGATATAAAATTCATCTAAAAATTGATACCGGAATGAACCGGTTAGGGTTTAAGTTAGATGAAATAGATGCCGTATTGGAGTTCTTAAAAAATGAAAAACACGTAAAGGTAGCATCTGTTTTTTCTCACTTAGCAGCTAGTGATGATGTAGCACATGATGACTTTACCCAATCTCAAATTCAAATGTTTGAGGACGTTTCGAAAAAAATTGAACACTCTTTAGGATACCGATTTATTAGACATATTGCCAATTCAGCAGCTATTGAACGTTTTGAAAGTGCACAATTCGATATGGTGAGGTTAGGTATTGGATTATATGGAATGGCTAATCAAAGCGGTAATGAAAATCAACTAAAAACGGTTTCTTCCTTATACTCTATCGTTGTTCAGACTAAAAATGTAAAAAAGGGAGAGAGTATTGGATACGGTCGGAGTTTTTTTGCAAATCAAGATATGCATATAGCTATTATTCCGATCGGTTATGCGGATGGTATAAATAGAAGTTTAGGTAATGGAATTGGGTCTGTATTTATTTCAGGACAAAAAAGACCAATCGTGGGTAAAATTTGTATGGATATTATTATGGTGGATGTTACAGGCTTATCTATTCAGGTAAATGATGAAGTAGAGATTTTTGGAGAAAACATCTCCGTACAAGATATTGCGTCTAGTATGGATACCATTAGTTATGAAATACTCACGAGTATTCCGGCAAGGGTTAATCGAGTTTACATTAATAGGGGTTTATGATTAAGTTATCGGTCATAATAATCACTTTTAATGAGGAGGTAAATATTGAAAGGTGTTTACGTTCTGTTCAGCCTATAGCGGATGAGGTTATTGTAGTGGATTCTTTCTCTACGGATAAGACCGAAGAAATTTGTAAGCGTTATGACGTAACCTTTCTACAAAATGAGTTTAAAGGCCATATCGAGCAGAAAAACTGGGCATTGGACAAAGCTAATTTCGACTATGTATTGTCACTTGACGCGGATGAGGCAGTAAGTGAAGAATTAGAGAAAAGTATATTGGATGTGAAGTCGAATTGGAAATCCAATACGTACAAAATGAACCGACTCACCAACTATTGTGGAGATTGGATCAAGCACGGTAGCTGGTATCCAGACATAAAATTACGTTTAGCCAAACGAGACACGGTGTTTTGGGGCGGGCATAATCCACATGATAAATTAATTTCGATTAAAAAAGAAAAGGCGGTGCACTTGAAAGGTGATATTTTGCATTATTCCTATTATTCTGGAGAAGAGCATTTAGCGCAACAAGAACGGTTTTCCACTATTGCTGCACAGGCATTATTTAGGAGGGGTAAAAAAGCACCGGTTTATAAAATGTTCGTAAACCCTATGGCTTCCTTGTTTAAGGATCTGGTAGTTCGTAGTGGATATTTGGATGGTTTAGCTGGTTTTAAAGTTGCACAAATATCAGCCAAGTCGGTGTACTGGAAGTACAGGAAACTACGTCAACTATGGCGTGATAACGAAGCTTAATTAGCTAATTTATTTTGGACAGAATCTTCTTTTTCTGGTTGCTGATACAGAAATAGAAAGTAAAAGAACATTGCGTAGGTAACGCCAAACTGCGTCTCTAAAGTATCTTCATCAAGCATCGAAACCATCAGAATAATAAACGCGCCTAAAAAGAGATATGAGTTCGTATTTCGTTTTACCAATAAGCCAGAAAACAAGGCCACAATAAAGTAGATTAATCCAAATAAGCCAAAAGTGATACCCATAGTGAGGTATTGATTATGCGCTCGAAGTCTGTATTTTTCAATAATTTGGTGAGGTTGATTCTCGTATTGGGCATTAAAACTCAATTGCACATCTCCGGTACCAACCCCATAAACCCAATTCTCTTTGAAAATTTGAATTCCAATTTTCCAAAATAAAAACCGCTGACCTAAGGAATTTCCTTGTGGGTTGAAGCCAGAAATATAATTGTGAGTTTCCCAAATGTAACGGTACATCATGGTGTTTAAGCTCTTTCCATTTAAAAATCGTTCGTTCGAAATTCCATTTTCAATAGCCCAAATATCTTGATGGGTTAAAGCTTGAACTCCCTCTGTATCTTTTCTTAGATTCTTGGATGTAAGGTATCGGATTAACGTTGATTTTAAGCTTTGGCCTTTTAAGTCGGATCCATCAAAATCTAGTTTGCTAACCGTGTTCCACGTTTTTTCAAGTTCATTATCAGCAATGTAGGAGTAGATGTAGTTGCCGTTTTCAACCATTCGAGTAGAAGTATTGAAAAAGTATAATTCGCCACCTTTTGAATGTGTATCAGCGGTTTTCACATCAATCTCAGTTATTTTATAGAAGTCGTTTACTTGCCAATACACGTACCCAATAGAAAGAAAGGATGTAAGTATGATAAGACTTTTAACCAGGCTAGCATACTTCATTTTCTGGCGCGAGGAGACTATCCAAACCACAATAAACCCTGCGGCTAAAACGGCTACAATTCCCGACATTGCACGAAGCATAAAAAGGTAGATAACAAACCAAAAACCAATTCCTATAAACCAACCTTTAAATCGCTCCCATTGTAACGATTTCTGACTTAAATAGAAGGTGGAGAAAACTGCTACTCCCATCATTAAACTCAGTCTAATATGCGACATAAACGGAGACATAAGTCGATAATCATCTCCGGGTTGAGACAAAACAAAGTAGGTCACAGCCCCAATAATGCTACTGAGTAACGAGGTCGCAATAAAGAATAATAACACCCACTCAAACTGCTTACGACTTATCTTGTTTGATACCCCTAGAATTATGGGGAGCGCTAGAATAGGGAGCTTTATTTGAATGTCGTGCGCAGCGAATGCCGTATCAGTACTCCAAAGTAATCCTATCACATGTAGAATGAAAAGCCCGGTGAACAACAGGACGGTTCTTCGTTGAACCAGTCGCGTTAATTTTAATATGTAGTAACCTTCCGCAAAGAAATTCAACGTCAAAAGCATGATGCCTAAGCTCACCAAAAAATGAGAAAACTGCATTCCGATAACAATCAGTATGAGTAGCCCAAAAAAGATATTTTGGTGAATTTGCGCTCTATTTGAAGAATTAATCAAGGAGATTATTTACTTTTTTAGAGAAAGGTGTGATTGATACATAGTAGAATCAGAAAATACTTTTTTTGCTTCTAAAACATCTTCGTCTTTAACCATGCTTTGTTTGATTCTACCGGTTTGATAATAATAACGGGTAACAATTTGACTTTCTAAAAAACGAGTTATTTGGTCTTTATAGATGTCTAAATCTTTTGATTTGCTTTGAAAAATGGACTTCTCTAAACTCTTAAAGTCGTCTTGAATAGCATCTGCGTACTTTTCGTTCTTAACTGTTTTTTCCAACTTCTTCAATAAAATTTCAGAACGGGTAGAATAAGCGTAATCCTTTCCGTCTAAGAAAGACTTGAATTGATTGTACTCTTCATCCGTTAAAGCAAATTTCTCTGGAGAGGCTATAGAATCATTTTGACTTCTATAAATGGTCGCAAACTCAAAAATGAGTTGTTTTTGAACAAGACTAATAAGAATAGGACTTATTTCAGGACCTTCTACTTTAATTTCAGGTTCAATTCCAGCGCCATCCAGTACCTTTCTTCCGGCTTTGGTGGTAAACTCTTGACGTAAAGAATCAGGTACTTCCATAGGTTTTCCATCTTCATCCTTACTAGAGTAATCTAAGCGCTGAATACATCTACCACTAGGGATATAGTATTTAGCAACGGTAAGTTTCATTTTAGAATTGTATTTCAAGTCGCGCGTTTGCTGAACTAACCCTTTTCCAAAGGTGTTGCTACCAATAATAATTCCTCGGTCTAAATCTTGAATGGTTCCCGATACAATTTCAGATGCAGAAGCAGAACCTCCGTTAACTAAAACAATAAGCTTTATTTCAGTATCTACTGGAGCTTGGGTAGTTAAATAGGTATGATTCCAATCGGTAAGCTTTCCTTTGGTTTCAACTACTTTAGTGCCTACGGGAGTAAATAACCCTACAATGCTAACGGCTTCACGTAATAATCCACCTCCGTTACCTCTTAGGTCTAAAATAAGATTGGTGATTTGGTGGTTTGTCTTTAAATCAATTAATGCCTTTTTAACCTCTGCACTTGCGGTTTCAGTAAACCCATTAAGTTTTATGTAGCCTACATTTTCATCTACTAATCCAAAATAGGGAACATCCTTAATCTTAATTTTTTGTCGGGTAACCGTAACTTCAAATGGGTCCGTTTCTCCGAAACGTTCAATACTTAGTATGAGGTCTGTTTCAGGCTCACCTTTTAAAAAGCTACTAATTTCTTGCGTGCTTTTTCCTTTGGCTTCTTTACCGTCTACTTCTAAAATTTTATCACCGGCTCTTAATCCTGCTTTGTGTGCAGGGTAACCTTCATAAGGCTCAGAAATGAACACAAACCCATCTTTTCTGGAAATCAATGCACCAACGCCTCCGTATTGGCCGGTGGTCATAAATCGGTAGTCTTCAATATCCGACTCCGGATAGTAAACCGTGTATGGGTCTAGTTTATGAAGCATGGCATCAATCCCGGTTTTCATTAAATCACCTGGTTCGGTCTCATCCACATAGTACGTATTAATGTTCTTGTAAACAGAAACAAGAATGTCGATGTTTTTACTGATTTCAAAGTAGCTATCTTGAAAGCTAAAGAATCCAAGAGATAGTGAGACAACAATGGCTAATATCCATTTAGTTGACTTTTTAGTAGTGTAATTTTTTTCCATTTTTTATTTCTGCGCTTTTTGAGTGAGCTCTTCAATAAGTAACGAAAGCTTCTGCTCCATTACGTTGAACGCCATCTCTTTTTTACCGATGTAAATAATTCCAATGGCTAAATGTTGATTTGACTTAGTGGTAACATCTTGTAAATCAAATGCATTTAGCCTAAATGATTCAGAAATTAATCTTCTGATTCTGTTTCTTGAAACCGCTAGTTTAAACCTTCTTTTTGGGACGCTTATCAATAGTTGAACCCCCGAAAAGGTAGGCTCTTTAACTTGTAAAAATACCAAACGAAAAGGAGCTTTAGTTATTACCTCTCCCTTAGAAAATAATTGATCAATTATTAACTTACTTTTTAAATGGTTTATTCGCTTGTTTTCAAACTTCACGGCACAAAAAAAGGGTTTCTTTCGAAACCCTTTGTATTTTATCTAATTTATATTGTTATTTCTTGTTGTGTTCCTTGATATAATTCTCAATAGCCATTGTCATGGATGGTGCAATTTGCGTTGGTGCTTGAATATCAATTCTGAAACCAGCATCTTTAGCTGCCTTGGCGGTTGTAGGTCCAAAAACGGCAATTCTAGTTTGGTTTTGTGTGAACTCTGGGAAATTTCTATGCAAAGATTCAATTCCAGCTGGAGAGAAAAATACAAGCATATCGTATTTAACATCTTCCAAGTCACTTAAGTCTGAACATACTGTTTTGTACAATACTGCTTTAGAATATTTGAAGTTGCTCTTCTCAAGAAGTTCAGGGATTTCTTTTTTAAGGATGTCTGAACATGGCAATAAAAAGGTTTCCTTTTTATGCTTTTTCATTACATCAATCAACTCCGCAAATCTTTGTTTACCATGAAAAATCTTTCTTTTACGGTAAACAACATATTTCTGTAAATAGTAAGCGGTTGATTCAGAAATACAGAAGTATTTCATAGAATCAGGAATAGTTTGCCTTGATTCTTTCGCTATTCTAAAGTAATGATCTACGGCATTTCGAGAAGTGAAAATTACAGCAGTATGATCCAGAATATTTACTCTGTCTTGGCGAAAATCAATTTCTTGTACCCCTTCTATATGAATAAAAGGTCTGAAATCAATTGTGATTTTATGCTTGTTGCCAACCTCGAAATAAGGAGATTTATCCGATTCTGGTTTTGGCTGTGATACAAGTATGGTTTTAACTTTGGAATCCATAAATCGACTTAAAATGGTGGTTTAAAATATTCTTCGTCATTCATAATTTACTTCGTGAGAAGTAATCGAGCAATTACCAAAATAGGTAAAATTTCGAGGCCGCAAATGTACAAAATAATGTGAAATACTTGACTATTAGTTTGTTTAACGCCTAAAAAAAATACACGTGTTATCCTGTAAAGAAATGCTGCGGAGATTATAAACGCTCCAAAACTCAATACCCACAATGAATTCAGTGAATATCCGTAAGTAATCAAAATGATAATAGGGAATAAAAGAATGCCAATTAATTGGATGGAATTCACGTTCAAAGACAAATATGTGGTGAATGTAGAGGAGGAATTGAAGATAAATGAGGACAATACAATGATAATTGTCTTGAGTAAGAGGTAAAAAAGTAATCCAAACCCTAGAAGGAGGATGGTACTATTAGAGCTGTAAAGATCAATTAAAAATAGTGGTGTGGATACATGACTAATAAGCTGATAAATGAAAATGGATAGGACGGTAACTCCAGAAAAAAACATTCCTAAAGAAACAAACCCGTTGTTGCCACTTTTATCGTTGACTTCTTGAAAAAGAACATTATTACTCCTAAATGTTTTTCCAATAATCATTAATCCTTTTTTGTTTTTCTGATAATAAAATGACCACAACAATAGAATTCCTATGTAAACAATAAATAAGGTAGCGTTAGATAAATCTGCTTTTTTCTGGAATGGTAAAGGGCCCTTGAGTAAGTCTGGGTCCACCCCAGAGTGAAAGCCTCTATTGAAATCTCCCCAGTTAAGCACCAAAGTATCGGGTTCAATAGAATGAGACTCTACAAAGTTTGAACGGTCAAGAATGCTGTTTTCCTGAGCGCTAGATGATGAATTGTAGTTTGATTGTTGTGGCATAATACGAATGCCAAAGGTAATAGCCTATTGATGGGGAGCTCAAATACAAAAGGAAATAATCAGTAAACTTTGAACAAGTTTTCATGAAGTTTTTGATACCTTTGGCATCCTAAATTTAAGGAAATGACAGATAGATTTGAAGCGCACGATTATTATTTAATGGATGAATTATTGACGGAAGAGCAAAAGCTTTTTAGAGATTCATTACGTGCTTGGTTAAAAAAAGATGTATCCCCAATTATTGAAGATTATTACGAGCGTGCTAAATTTCCGGAACAAATTATTCCTGGATTAGGTGAGTATGGCTGTTTTGGTCCTTATATTCCTCAAGAATATGGCGGTGCGGGATTAGATCAAATCACTTACGGGCTATTAATGCAAGAACTAGAAAGAGTTGATTCTGGAATTAGATCAACTTCTTCTGTACAGTCTTCATTAGTAATGTATCCGATATGGAAATACGGAAGTGAAGAACAAAAACAAAAATTCTTACCCAAATTAGCCACCGGTGAATATATTGGATGTTTTGGTTTGACGGAACCTGACCATGGTTCAAACCCGGGTGGAATGACAACCAACTTTAAGGATATGGGTGACCATTACTTATTGAATGGGGCTAAAATGTGGATTTCAAATTCTCCTATTGCGGAAGTAGCAGTGGTGTGGGCAAAAGATGAAACTGGTAGAGTTCACGGATTATTGGTTGAAAAAGGAATGGAAGGATTTACTGCGCCAGAAATGCATGGTAAACACTCTTTAAGAGCTTCTATTACCGGAGAGTTATTATTTGATAACGTGAAGATTCCTAAAGAAAATATTTTACCTGGCCGTTCTGGTTTAGGTGCGCCTCTTTCTTGTTTAGATTCGGCACGTTTCGGAATTGCTTGGGGAGCTATTGGTGCAGCTATGGATTGTTACGATTCTGCTTTGCAATATTCAAAAGAGCGTATTCAATTTGATAAGCCAATTGCCTCATTTCAATTAATTCAAAAGAAATTGGCAGAGATGATTACTGAAATCACCAAAGCACAGTTACTAACCTTTCGTTTAGGTCAGTTACGTGAGGAAGGAAGAGCTACATCTGCACAGATTTCAATGGCGAAGAGAAATAATGTTGATATGGCCTTAAAGGTGTGTAGAGAGGCGCGTCAAATTCACGGTGCTATGGGAATTACCAGTGAGTATTCGTGTATGCGTCACATGGCTAATTTAGAATCGGTAGTTACATATGAAGGTACGCATGATATTCACTTGTTGATTACAGGTATGGATGTTACAGGAATTGCAGCCTTTAGTTAATTAAGAAATAAATTAATTTAAACTCCTATCTCAAATCGAGGTAGGAGTTTTTTTTTGCCCTATTTGAAATCTTATTATGGATTGGATTAAACCTTTTGGTGGTTTTTGAATCTTAGAATTAATAAGAATTAAAACGAAAATTATGAAAAGTATAAAAGGAATTGCAGCAATACTATTTATTGGAATGTCATTCACTCAAGTATTTGCTCAAAAAGGTAGGAATAGCCAAATGGAGAATAAATCGCCAGAGGAAGCCGCTAAAATGAAGACAGAAAAATTAACCAAAAAATTAGCGTTAACAGATGCTCAAATTGAATCCGTTAATGGAATTTTATTGACGTCATTTACTAAGCGACAAGATTTACATAAAAAGTATCCACAATTAAAGGCTGCGAAATCTGAAATGAAGGCTTTGCGTAAAGATGGGAAGGATAAAAAGAAATCTATTCTTACCGAAAGTCAATTGGAACAGTTGAAAGCCAGAAAGAAAAAATCTGGAAATGGAACACAAAAGAAAGGTGCTTCTTCGGAGAGAAAAAGCCCAGAACAAAGGTTGGCAAAGATGAAGTCAAAAATTGAACTTACGGCAAGCCAAGAAAAGGAACTGTTGCAATTGTTTAATGAATTAGAGAGCGAATTAAATGCAATCAAAGCAAAGTACCCTGAATTAGATGACGCGAAGGCAGAAATGAAAGCCTTACGTCAAGAAACGGATACTGAGATGAAAAAAGTATTAACGCCAGAGCAACTTGGGAAATACAAGCAACACAAAAATGGCGGGAAAAAAGGGAATAAAAAGGGGGCTAAAGGTTCTAAATAATCATGCCTTTCGAGACCGAATAATTGCGCATAAAAAAAGTCACTTTAAAATGGAGTGACTTTTTTTTTATTAAATATTTAATTTAGACTTTGAAATCCTTCTACCCTCTAGCCAATGTTCATATGACTTTTGGTCTAGCTGATACCACGCTTTAGCAATATTGGATTTTAAGAGAACTTTTAATTGATTTTGTTTTTCATTTAAATTCGCATTCATGGAAAAGGAGATTTAAAATTGTTTGTTGTTCATTCCGCTTGATAGGTGACGTAAATTTATAAAATTTTTTTCCTTTTGCAAATAGTTGAATAAATATTTTTATAGGACTACGTTAATGATTTTTTTATTTACATAGATAATTTTCTTTGGAGTCTTTCCTTCTAGCCATTTTTGAGCGTCTTCATGTGTTAAAATAATCGCTTCAACTTTCTTAGCATCAATGTCTAATGGCAACGTTAGTTTGAACCTCATTTTCCCGTTAAAAGAAACAGGATAAGTGTGATTAGATTCCACTAAAACTTCTGGGTTGAAAATTGGAAATATAGCGTAAGAGATTGACCCTAGATTACCTAATTTTTGCCACAATTCTTCGGAAATATGAGGTGCATGACAGGCTGCTAAGATGGCTAATTCAGATAGAACAGTCTTGTTATTACATTTAAGGCTACCTAATTCATTTACACAAATCATTAAATGACTCACGGTGGTGTTAAATGAAAAACGTTCCATATCGTCTTGAACTACCTTAATTGTTTTGTGTAAAACCTTTAATTCCTCTTTAGTAGGTTCGTTATCAATTACGGTTAGATTATCTTCTTCATCATGGTAAAGTGCCCAGAATTTCCGTAAAAACTTTGAAACGCCATCAATTCCTTTTGTATTCCAAGGTTTATGCATTTCAATAGGACCTAAAAACATTTCGTGTAAACGCAATGCATCTGCTCCATAACGCTCTATAAGCTCATCTGGATTCACCACATTGTATTTAGATTTCGACATTTTTTCTACCGCACTACCACAAATGTAAGTGCCGTCTTGTTCGGTTATAAACTCCGCATCCTTATATTCTTTTCTCCAATTTTTAAATGCTTCGGTGTCTAGTATATCTCCATTTACAAAACTTACGTCTACATGAATTTCAGTTACTTTTTCATTCTTAATTAAGTTACTAGAAATAAAAGTGTTAGTTCCGTCAATGCGATAAACAAATTTTGAAACTCCTTGAATCATTCCTTGATTGATTAGCTTTTTTGCTGGTTCATCAAAAGGAATTTGACCCATGTCATTAAAAAATTTCGTCCAAAATCGTACGTATAACAGGTGACCCGTTGCGTGTTCGGCACCTCCTAAATAGAGGTCAACTTGGCCCCAATAATTGGCTGCTTTTTTCGAAAATAATGCATGATTATTTTGCGGGTCCATGTATCTCAAGTAATACCAAGAAGATCCAGCCCAGCCAGGCATTGTGTTCGTTTCTAAGGGGTAACCTTCTTTAGTTGTCCAATTCTTAGCTCTAGCTAATGGTGGCTCACCATCTTTAGTAGGTAAGTATTTATCTACAGGTGGCAATTCTAACGGAAGATCTTTTCTGTCCAGTACATACGGCATGTCATTTTTGAAATATACTGGAATAGGTTCTCCCCAATATCGTTGACGACTGAAACCTGCATCACGTAACTTATAATTGATTTTACGGGTTCCAACGTTTTTCTTCTCCATTTCATGAATGGCTAATCCAATCGCTTTTTTACCCTTTAGTCCATTTAAAAAATCAGAGTGAGTAAGAACAGCTTGTTTGTCTTCAATGGCTCCGTTACTTAAATCGGCTCCTTCAATAATATTTGGAATTGGTAATCCAAAATGGTTTGCAAAAGACCAATCTCTTTGATCACCCGAAGGAACCGCCATAATTGCTCCAGTACCATAATGTGCTAAAACGTAATCGCCAATCCAAATAGGAATATCTTCTCCAGTAAACGGATGAATAGCATATGCTCCGGTAAACGCTCCTGAAATGTGTTTCACATCACTCATACGATCACGTTCTGAACGCTTGCTAGTTTTTTCAACGTATGCATCCACATCAGCACGATGTTGGTCATTCATGATCTTTTTAACTAAATCATGCTCTGGCGCAAGAACCATAAACGAAACTCCAAAAATGGTGTCTGGACGAGTAGTGAAAACTTCGATTTTATCGTCATGACCGTTAATAGAAAATGAAACGGTGGCACCTTGAGATTTCCCAATCCAGTTTCGTTGAATTTCTTTGATAGAATCTGGCCAATCAATAGTGTCTAAACCAGATAATAAACGCTCTGCATAGGCAGTTATTCTTAATGACCACTGTTGCATTTTTTTCTGTTCTACGGGGTATCCACCACGTTCAGAAACGCCATTTTTAACTTCATCGTTGGCTAAAACAGTTCCTAATTCAGAACACCAATTAACTACAGATTCACTTAAATAAGCCATTCTGTAATTCAACAATACTTTGTACTGATTGTCTTCCGACATGGCATTCCATTCTGCTGCCGTAAAACTCATTGGTTCTGTACAAGCCGCATCAACGCTTTGACTTCCGGTAATTTCAAAAATGCTAATTAGACTATTAATTGTAAAAGCTTTACAATTATCAAAGTTGTACCAAGAGTTGAATAATTTGATGAAGATATCTTGGGTCCAACCATAATACTCTTTTTCGGAAGTTCGAATCTCTCTATCCCAATCAAAAGAAAACCCAATTCGATCTAGTTGCTCTCTGTAACGTTTAATGTTTTCTTTAGTAGTAATGTCTGGGTGCTGGCCGGTTTGAATAGCATATTGTTCTGCGGGTAAACCAAAAGAATCATATCCCATAGGATGCAAAACCTCATGGCCATTTAAGCGTTTGTATCTAGAAAATATATCAGACGCAATATACCCTAGCGGGTGGCCTACGTGTAATCCTGCTCCTGAAGGATAAGGAAACATGTCTAAAACGTAATACTTTGGTTTTTCGGAATTTGTTGTGCTTTTGAAAGTTTTATTTTCGGCCCAATAGGCTTGCCATTTCTTTTCAATATCAAAAAACTTATAGGCCATTTTAATTGCTTTTTATTACTTAATAATCAATGCGCAAAAGTAGGTAGTTAAAGGTAGAATTAAGGGTTTTTATCTTACAAAAATTGTAGTAAATTCTAGCTTAGACTAGAATCAATAATGGAGCACTTTTGTTTTTGTTTAGCGCTAGATTGGACCAAGGAATATTTAATTTGATAGATTTTAACACATCCATTTCAATTCGGACTTTTTGCTTCAAAATTCTTGAATTATCTTCGTGACCTAAATAAAGCAACAAGTGAACGATAGTATTGTAATAATACCCACCTACAACGAGATAGAGAACATTGAAAAAATGATTCGTAAGGTTTTCTCTTTAGAGAAAGATTTTGATTTGTTGGTTATTGATGATGGCTCTCCAGATGGTACAGCCAAAGTGGTTAAAAAGTTACAGCCCGAGTTTCCAAATCGTTTATTTATTGAAGAAAGAACAGGTAAGTTAGGATTAGGAACGGCCTACATTCATGGATTTCATTGGTGTTTAGATCATAATTACGAGTTCATCTTTGAAATGGATTGTGATTTTTCGCATAACCCAGAAGACTTAATTGTTTTATATAATTCAGCTCAGCAAAACAATGCGGATTTGGTTATTGGCTCACGATATATCAAAGGAGTAAACGTTGTAAATTGGCCAATGGGCAGAATTTTGATGTCGTATTATGCATCTGCGTATGTACGTATTATTACCGGAATGCCAATTAGAGATACTACAGCTGGGTTTAAATGTTACCGTAGAAAAGTATTGGAATCGATTTCTATAGACGAGATTCAATTTAAGGGCTATGCTGTTCAAATTGAAATGAAATTTAGAACGTGGAAAAAGGGTTTTAAAGTAATAGAAGAGCCAATTATCTTTACAGATAGACAAGAAGGAACCTCCAAAATGTCGGGGGGTATTTTTAAAGAGGCGTTCTTTGGTGTGATGGCCTTAAAACTGAAGAGTATTTTCGGTAAAATTTAGGGTTAACTACCTAAGAATTACTAAGCCCTTCGTTGTCGATTTTTCTTTGGAGAATAATACCATTTGATAATTTCCGTCCGCCCATTGTGAAGTGTTAATGCACCATTCGTTGGTGTAGTTTACATTTTTCGCAGACTCCATTACTTTTCCATCAGCACTATATATTGTGTAAGAAGTTATTCTCTCAAACTCTCCTCCTGGAGCTACGTTAATAAAATCAACTCCTGGATTTGGGAAAATATTGATATCTGAAAAGGAAGAGGTATTAATGACGAAATTTGCTTTTGAAATCAGATCTAAGTTGGGGTCGATAGATATCTTAGAAACGTTAAAAGGAACAACAATATTTTCTTTTTGGTGATTTTCTATATGAGAAATTTTTAACCAAAGACTATCACCGTTCTCTCCTTCAACGAGTATTGGAACATCTAAGAAGAAAAATGGTATGGACGGGTCGGATGTGGTTTGGGCTAACTTTAACTTTAATTCATTGCCAACTTGATTCCATTCTAGGTTATAACTTGGAAACCCTTGCCCATAGATCCATTGGTTTATAAAGGTAGATAGGTCGGTTCCTGTTTGATTTTCTATATGGTTGAAAAAATCTGAGGTTACTGCAGTTTTGTAAATTAATTCTGGGTCAGAAATATAGGCTTGTATACCTTTGAAAAAAGGGTCGTCACCAATTTGCTTTCGAAGCATATGTAGGATATATCCTCCTTTTGCATACGAAAGGGTCGGGTCAAAAATCCTAGAAACTAGTGTGGTATCATCTACAAAAACACTACCGTTAGGTTGAGAAATTGTGCGGTTTAAAAAAGTTTTTTTCCAGTTATTCCATTCTGAACCTTCATACATTGTTTCTAGTGGAAGCCCTGCAAAATATGTAGCGAATCCTTCATTTAACCAGATGTCTTGCCAAGAACCACATGTGATTTTATCGCCAAACCATTGATGAGCTAGTTCATGCGCGTTTAAACCAAAACGAAAGTGCGACATAAAACTCATGGTTTGATGTTCCATTCCTCCGCCTCTTCCAAATTGCGCATGACCATATTTTTCATTCATAAAAGGATAGGGACCAATGACAGAATCGTAAAACTGAAGTAATGTATCTGTAGTCAATAATTGATTTATGACTGCAGCACTATCCTCTTTGTAAATGTAGTTTTGGACCAATAAAGCGCCTTCTTGCAGGTTCGAGTAAAAGGAAAATTCGGCATAAGGAGTTACGGCTAATGCGACTAAATATGGAACGATAGGATAACGGTTTTTCCAGTATGTTGTAATGGTTGAATCACCATTATTAATTTCGCTAATCAAGTTTCCATTCCCGGCTACTTTGTGTTCTGATGGAGCTGTAACATACATGTCAACAGAATCCGCTTTATCTGTGAGACTTTGCTTGCATGGCCACCAATCTTTAGCTCCATACGGTTCAGAAAGTGTCCAGATAATTGGAATCCCGTTATGATGTTCCGCTTTAAATGAGGCCTCGATAAGTGGGGGCTGCCCATGGTAAAATATGGTTATTGAATCTAGTATGTTTTCAGCGAAGTTGGCATCAACCGTTATGATATTTTCTAAGTGCGTAAATGTTGTTAGCGTATTCTTATAGGTAATGGAATCTATGGTTAAAAGACTATTTAAATCAAAGACGATGGAAGAAACGTCTTGATTTGGGATAAAGAATATGGTGACATTTCCGGATATATATAATGTATCTGGATCAACACTTAGGTCTAATCGGTAATACGTTACATTATACTGATTTGCATTTTGGGTTTCTGTAAAAGAGTTAAAGTCAGATTGACTTTTCTCAAACTCAATGATTTCCTCAAAATCGAAAATATTGGAAGTGGTAACTTGACCAAATGTGTAGCTACTAATTAAAATAGAAGCCAATAAAATATATCTACCCAAAAGATGCATCAGAGCGAAAATAGTGATTTTTAAAATGTGAAATGCATTTATTGCATAAAGTCGGTGATTCTCATTGTTAGCGATTTGTTGATAAATTATAAATCCTTGCTAGCATTGATTAGGGTGCTGAAATGAAGGTTTAAGAAATGTTAAATATTTTCAAAAAACTAAACTATGACTATCTTTATATCGTTAATATAAATGTAATCATTAAATCGGGGGATATGAGAAATTTAAAAGATGAAAGATTAGGGTTGTTGGAAACGGCCATTTTAGAGTTTGCTGAAAAGGGAAATTCTAGTATTGAGGAATTAAGAGAATACCTTATTTCAAGATACCAATTAACGGTAAGTAATACTGTTTTAAGAAAAAGAATTGAAGGCTTGAGTTTTAAATAAACCCAGCGTCTTTAGGTACAATTTCAGTTGGAGGATATCCAAAGTAGTTTTTGAATGAAAATGAAAAGTAGCTTACACTATTGAAACCAGTAGCGTATGCTACTTCTGAAATATTACCTCCACGTTGCTCAATAATTTGTTTTGCTTGCTCTAATCTAAACTCACGTAAAAACTGGTTGAAAGTTTTGCTTGTAATCGCTTTCACACGTCTTTGTACCGTTGATTTACTTAGTCCTAATTCCACTACAACATCTTCAATTGCAAAGTGAGATTTATCTAAGTTATTCGCAAATAACACAATCAATTCACGCATGAAAATATCTTCGGTAGATTCTACCTCAGTTTTGTTAGTTTCTAAATAAGCTTTTGCTTTTAGTTTACGTCTAATCTCAATTAGGTTCGCAATTCTAGCAATTAACTCTTTAGCATTAAACGGTTTAGTGACGTAGTCATCCGCACCATATTCCAATCCCATGATTTTTGACTCTGTCATGGTTTTCGCAGTAAGTAAGATTACCGGAATATTGGTTAACGCGGGTGTTTCTCTTACGTTTTTCAATAGTTCGTATCCATCCATCTCTGGCATCATGATGTCTGAAATAATCAAGTCTGGCTCTTTTTTAAAAGCCATATCAAGACCTTCTTTGCCATCTGAGGAGACAAATACCGTATAACCTTTGAATTTTAGTAGTTCTTCAAGGTTTTCTCTTACCGTGATATCGTCTTCAATTACAAGTATGTTGGACATGGATTTAAACGTTTTGATTCGTTATTGACACAAATGTAACATATTGGCGTTACTTTTGGCAATAGAATATGAATGATTTCTCGGTAAATACGGATTCGGTAATATCAAATGGCAACTCGGTGCTTTTAGATAAGATACTCCAACTTTTTGGGGGGGAGAGTTTATTTGAAAAAAAGACAGCTACGTTTTTGAAATGGGTATCAGATAGTTATTACCCAAACCTTAGTTTGTTCATTCCTCAAGTCGGGCCAAATATAAGTGAAGGTTTCCCTTCCCAAATTTGCGAGTTCGGTTTTAATGCAACGTTATTAGGAAATAACATAGAGTTAATTTCGGCAGTAAAATCGGTGATTAGCTATTCGGATATTCATAAATCAGGGTTAACTTCTGAGATAATTGATGATTCTATTAAGAGTAAATTAGAAAAAGAAGGTATTTCTTCCTTTTTTGTAATTCCGTTAGTAGCTCGTCAAAAAACGCTAGGCTATCTCGCTTTTGTGGAAAATGACATCACGCGATTATGGTCAGAGAAAGAGAAGTTAGATTTACTCTCTTTTGCGAAAGTATTTGCGCAATATTTTTATACAGAGACTTTAGAAAAGGAACTTTTTTCTAAGGAAGATATATTACAAAAAGCCATTGAAAATTCTAATGATGGATATTGGCATATAGATTTAACGCAAAATCAAATGCACTTTTCACGTCAGTGGAAACGGATGTTAGGTTTTGATGAGGATGAGATTGAAGATTCATTCGATACTTTTGAGAAGTTATTACATCCAGACGATAAAGATTTGGTCCTCCAAGTACTGGATCCATATATGAAAATTGGAGTAGGTTCTTACGAATGTGAATACAGGATTCGACATAAAGTTGGAAAGTATTTATGGGTTTTAACTAGAGCCAACGTAAATTTTTCTGATAATGGTATTCCAATTCAGTTTGTAGCCACCAATACAGATATTACTTCAAGGATTGAATATAAGCGAAAACTGTCCCTCAGTGAGGCAAAGTTTAAAATGCTTATTGGTTCTATTCATGAAATAATTTTTGAAATTGATTATAATGGAATGTTTACTTTTTTAAATGAAGCGTGGGAACGCCATTTATTATTAAAAGTGGATAAGTCAATAGGTACGGAATCATCTAAATACATTCATCCAGAAGATAGAGCGATATTCAATGCCGTTTTAAGTAAAGATTATCCTCGACAAGAGGTGACACATTTGACCAAAGAGTTACGTTATATTGCGGCTAATGGAAAATCGGTATGGATGGAAGCTCACTTTTCAATTCAATATACCAACCATCATGAAAGGTTAGAAGTAAAAGGAACTTTAGTAAATATTGATGAACGTAAATTAGGCGAAATTGCAAAACAAGCCAGTGAAAATAAGTTGGCTAGAATTTCAAAAAACATTTCAGATTTAATTTCTGAAATTGATGAGAAAGGAAACTATCTTTTCATGTCAAATTCTGTCCGCGGAATGACGGGAAGAAACCCAGAAGATTTTATTGGGAAAAACGCTCTTATAGATGTTTACTCAGAGGATAGGAAAAAGGTGAAAGAAAATATTTTTGACCAGCTATTAAATGGAGCAAACAGAGTAGTGGAACAATACCGTGTTGTAATTGCAGGTGGAGATTATATATGGATAGAATCTATTGTTCAACCTGTATTATCAGCATCTGGAAAAAGAACATTTATTTCTGCTTCGCGTGATATTTCTTCTCGAAGAAAATTGCAAGAGGATATGGAATTGGCCTTGAAAAAAGAACAGGATTTGAACGAGTTGAAGTCTCGGTTTATCACCATGACTTCTCATGAGTTTAGAACACCACTTTCGTCTATCCAGTCAAGTGTGCAGTTACTTGAACTGTACGCGGATGATTTAGGCGACCGATTTATGAAGCCTTTTGAAAAACATTTTGGTAAAATTACTACGCAGGTAAGTAGGATTAATAATTTGCTAAACAATATTGAGACCTTGGGTAAAATTGAATCGCTTGAAATGCCATTTAATCCAATTAAGCAAAACTTGGAAGAGTTTACAAAGAATATCATTAATCAGCGGTTTAAAGAGTTGTACGCAAATAGGAATGTAGGTGTAACCTTTATTGGAGAATCTAGGGTGATGATTTTTGATCCAAGTTTATTTGATAATCTTCTTTGTAACGTATTTAAGAATGCATTGTTATACTCACAAGATGATGTGTTGTGCGAGGTTAGGTTTAGTGACGCTGGTTTTGAAATAGCGATTAAAGACACCGGACTTGGTATTCCGGAGGAGGAGGTGCAACATTTATTTACCTCATTCTTTAGAGCTAATAATATTGTAAATCTCAACATTCCTGGGAATGGGTTAGGATTAATAATTTCTAAAAAAATTGTGGATATTCACGGGGGCAATATTGTTGTTGATAGTACAGAAGGTCAAGGTACTACGGTAACTATTTTTATACCAAATAAGAAGTAGGTATTAGCATTTCGTTCCACTTTAAGATGGTTTGGAAGCCTAATTCTTTTATTTTCTTAACCTCTGATTTTTCTCCCACAAAAAGAACAAAATCGCCACCCCAAGCACCAAGTGATTTAAAGGTTCCTGTGATTTGAGCGAATTTTTGAGATTTAATCGTTGGGTACCCTAAAGTGCTAGCTAATAAGTTTTCATGCTGCTCTAAAACATGAGAGAAATCTGTCAAATTAGTTGCTTGTATTAATTGGTTGGTCAGTAGGCTAACTTGCCTTGAGAAAGACTTTCTGTCAAATTCTAGATTGGAATATTTAGTAATTTCGGTACGGCTAATTTGCTTCTCACCTAAGTATACAAAATACATTTTATCAGTCCATTCTGGTTTGAAATTTACTGGAGTTACTGTAGGTGGATTTGTTTTTTGAAATAGAATTGGGCCAGCTGCATTTGCGCATGCAATATCGTACCCTGAACCACCAAATGAGTTTTCTAAAAGGGTAAATGGATTAACCGAAGCCCATTGTGATATTAAATGAATTAAAGTGGAGCTAGAGCCTAATCCCCAGTTGCGATCAAACTCTAAGGTTGTTTTTACATCCGTTCCAATGATGTCTTTTTTGAAATTTGGGTTTAATTCAAATGTTGCTTTTAAAATTCTTCGTAACGTTTCCGCAATAGGATTACTGCTTGATTGTATAATTTCTAATGTAGCGGAAAAAGTAGCACTAAACCACTCCTTTCCTTCCGCATCAATACTGTTCCATTTAATATTATCTGAGGATGATTGCGCAGTAATCGCTAACCACTGTCCAAGTTTAGTTGGAATGGCTAATGCAATCGCACCATCTAAAACAGCATATTCTCCGGTGATTAAGAGTTTGCCGTGTGCATAATATTTTTGAGATGGAACCATTTACTTTTCGGCTCTCATTTCATTAAATTTATTTACGATGTCGCTGTGTCTAGGTACTTTGTCTTTAAAGTAAATTTTGAAAAAATCTTTTTCCTTATCTGTGGCACCCAAATTATTTAGCACATTTAATAGGTGCATTTTCATGTGTCCTTGTTGAATCCCCGTAGTGGTTAACGCTTTTAGCGCTCCAAAATTTTGCGCCAAACCAGAAGCTGCAATAATCATCATAAGGTCCTTTGCTCCAGGATTACCTAAAAGCTCATATGCAAATTTCACCATTGGGTGAAGAGTTGTTAATCCACCAACAGTGCCTAATGCCATTGGAATATCTAACCAAAATCTAAATTTAGTTCCGTCAATAGAACAATGACTTAAAGAACGGTATTGTCCGGATCGTGATGCATAGGTATGCGCTGCTGCTTCAATGGCTCTAAAATCATTTCCAGTAGCAATAACCACGGCATCAATGCCATTCATTATACCTTTATTGTGCGTGGTAGCTCGGTAAGGCTCAATAGTGGCGACATGAATTGCGCGCTGAAATTTTTGCGCAAATTCTAATCCGGTCATTCCTTCCGCAGCGAGTTCACTTACATCACAATTTACTTCCGCGCGCACCAAACATTCAGGGGTGTAATTACTTAAAATACACATGATGATTTGAATGGCTTTTTCTTCTTCGGTAAAAACATCCGATTGTTCCAGTTCCAGTTTTAAGGTGTCGGCAAATTGCTCTAAACACGTATTTATGAAATTGGCTCCCATTGAATCAACGGTTTCAAAATTGGCTTTTATCTGATAGTAATTAGGCTCTTCGTAATTTTTATTGATGAGCATAATATCTGTAATGCCACCACCACGCTTACGCATATTAGCCGTTATGGATTCAGTGTCCTGGTAAAATTTTGCTTTAATAGTATTAAAAAATCGAAGTAACTTATCGTAATCTCCGTAGTATACAAAATGAACATGGCCTATTTTTTTAGTAGAGATAACCTCTGCCGTAAAACCGCCCCTGTTCATCCAAAAACTAGCCGCTTTAGCTGCTGCAGCAACTACTGAACTCTCTTCAATAGCCATTGGAATGGTGTAAATTTCACCATTTATTTTAAAATTAGGAGCTACTCCAAACGGAAGGTAATAATTGGTTAATGTGTTTTCAATAAACTCATCGTGAACTTGTTGTAATTTTGAATCAGGGTTCCAGTATTGCTTTAACGTGGCCTTACCTTTTTCCTTATCGGTAAAGTAATTATCTAAAATCCAATCAATTTTTTCTTCTTTGGTGAGTTTTGAAAACCCTTTAATTGCTTTTGACATTTCTGTTATTTTCGATGAGAAACGAATTCAATTCGCTTGTAGTGTACAAATGTAGGGAATTGACAAATTTTAACGCAGTTATCCAACTATTTTAAAGGATGGAATATTACTCAAATTTATAATCTGCTAAAACTTCGTATCCAAAAAAACCGTTCGATATGGTAATAGTAAAGGTCTCACTTTCTCTTATTTGGCTCCTGTAGGCCGGGTCAAAACTTCTAAACTTCTCCAAATCAGTTAACGCATTATTTTCTAAACGAATTACAGTTTGGCTTTTACTAAATCCTTCCCCGTAATTGTAACCCGTTATTTTATGTGATTCGGTTACCGCGCCAGTGGCCAAAATCATGTTTATTAGTAGAAAAATGCTGGTTAATGTTGGTCCAAAGCCCATCACGTTTGCCACAATCATGTACGTGTAATCAATAGGGAGTATTTTTACCATCCACTTATATGGGATTAGGGTGAAAATTAAGGAGAATAAAGCAAACCATTTTAAGGTTTCCATAAAGGAAATATTGGTGCTGGAATAAACCCAAAACAACAATAACAATCCAATAAACCAAGAAGAAGCTAAACCAAGAGCCAACCATTTTGGCGTCTCCGGTTCTGACTTAGAATCCAGTTCTAAAGAATGATAATACTTATTTTTTTGTGCAACATTCAACATAATTAATGCAATTGGGTAACTCAATTGTGTAATTTCGAATCCTTAAAATCGATACGTCAAAAAAATGCCAAAATCAGTAAAAAACCAAGGGATTCTTCATTTACTCCTCTTTAGTCTTACTTTTTTGAGTGTGATACTTTCTTCGTGTCAAAATCAAAAAGTAAATCAAACCAATATGGATGAGCATAAACATACCAATCATTTGATTAATGAAACAAGCCCTTACCTTTTACAGCACGCGCACAATCCAGTAGAATGGTACCCGTGGGGAGAGGAAGCCTTAGCAAAAGCGAAAGCGGAAAATAAAATGTTACTCATCAGTGTAGGCTATGCAGCTTGTCATTGGTGTCATGTTATGGAGCATGAGAGTTTTGAAAATGAGGAAGTGGCTGCGGTGATGAATGCGCATTTTGTATGTATAAAAGTAGATAGAGAAGAGCGTCCAGATATTGACCAAATTTATATGAGTGCCGTGCAGTTAATGACTGGTAGTGGAGGCTGGCCTTTAAATTGTTTTGCCTTAGCGGATGGTAGACCTTTTTACGGAGGAACTTATTTCCCAAAAGATAGATGGCTAGATGTGATGAGTAAATTAGCCCATGAGTTTAAAACTAATCCTGAGAAAGTGGAAGAATATGCCGAGCGTTTAACGCAAGGTGTGGTAGATAGTGAAGTGATAACTAAAAATGAAAATCCTGCGAAATTTACTTCTGAGACGTTAGATGAAATGGTGGTAAAATGGAAAGGAAATTTTGATACGATTGAAGGGGGTGCTAATAGAGCTCCGAAATTCATGCTTCCAAATAACTACAATTTTTTAATGCGTTATGCCGCTTTAGGACATCACGATTATGTAGATACGCAAGTAAAATTAACGCTTGATAAAATGGCGTATGGTGGATTATATGATCAAATCGGTGGTGGTTTTACCCGTTATTCAACGGATAAATTATGGAAAGTGCCTCATTTTGAAAAAATGCTATATGATAACGGGCAGTTAATTTCATTGTATTCTGAAGCCTATACGCGTTATAGAAATCCGTTGTATAAAGAAATCGTTTACCAAAGTATTGATTTT
>CAXMPG010000072.1:0-8622 GCA_964195485.1 uncultured Desulfobacterales bacterium | reverse complement strand
ACTCGCTTGGGTAAAAAGCATTATTCCTGTACAAACTCATATCGTGATTTTTCAACCCGTAAATGGAGTGAAAGATAGTGATGTAATTTCAAAACTAGCGGACAACGGAATTCTAGCCTCTGGTATGGGTAGTAATATGGTACGTTTTGTTACTCACTTGGACTTAACCGATGAGATGATTGATCGTTTAAACCATACACTTAAAGGATTATTCTAAAAAACAACCAAAACTCAATTAACAAAAAAAGGCGAGCAATGCTCGCCTTTTTTTGTTAATTATATTTCCAATTACTTAACGTTCTTCATGATATCAATAGGATTTTTCACCTTTGTTTTCAATAAAGCCGTTTCCATTACTTGACTCATATCTGCTACATAATCAAAAGTTAATCCTTTTAAATAACGATCATCAATGTCCTCAATATCTTGACGGTTATCTTCACATAAGATAATCGTAGTAATGTTTGCTCTTTTAGCCGCTAATATTTTTTCTTTAATCCCTCCTACCGGAAGAACTTTACCTCTTAAAGTAATCTCACCCGTCATCGCCATTTTATTACGTACTTTACGTTGCGTAAATAAAGAAGCTAAGGCAGTAAAAATAGTAATCCCAGCAGATGGGCCGTCTTTTGGAATAGCACCTGCAGGAACGTGTAAATGAACATTCCACTTTTCAAAAACCTCCGGTTTTAAACCTAAATCGTTTGCATGTGATTTTAAATATTGCATGGCAACCGTTGCTGATTCTTTCATCACACTACCAAGTTGTCCCGTAAGTGTAATCGCTCCCTTTCCAGGAGTAAGAGAAGTCTCAATAAACAAAATATCACCACCTACTGATGTCCATGCTAATCCAGTAACAACACCGGCAATTTCATTACCTTCATATTTGTTACGCGCATGACCAGGACCTATAATGTCTTTTAATTGTTCTGGTTTAACTTCTGTTTCGTACGCCTCTTCCATAGCAAGGTGCTTGGCCGTTTGACGAATCAATTTAGTAATACGTTTTTCTAAATTACGTACTCCAGACTCCCGCGTGTATTCTTCTACTAACTTAACAATCGTTTTGTTTGGCGCTTGAAATTGATCTTTTGTAATACCGTGTTCTTTTAACTGTCTTGGAATTAAATGTTTTTTTGCGATTTGAGATTTCTCTTCCACCGTATATCCACTAACTTCAATAATTTCTAAACGATCTCTTAAAGCTGGTTGAATTGCTCCTAGATTGTTTGCCGTAGCCACAAACAAGACTTTAGACAAATCATATTCCATTTCCACGAAATTATCATAGAACGTACTGTTTTGTTCGGGATCTAAAACCTCTAACAATGCAGAAGATGGGTCACCGTGCGCAGAGTTACCTACTTTGTCAATTTCATCTAGAATGAAAACTGGGTTTGAAGAACCAGCTTTTTTCAGACTTTGTATTACTCTACCTGGCATTGCACCAATATATGTTTTACGATGTCCACGGATTTCCGCTTCATCACGCAAACCACCTAATGACATACGAACGTATTTTCTACCTAAAGCTTCTGCAATACTTTTACCTAATGATGTTTTACCAACTCCCGGAGGGCCAGCTAAACAAAGAATAGGCGCTTTCATATCTTTTTTGATTTTTAAAACAGCTAAATGTTCTAAAATTCTTTCTTTTACTTTTTCAAGTCCGAAATGGTCTTTATCTAAAACTTTGGTCGCACGTTTTAAATCAAAATTATCATCCGTGAATTCTCCCCAAGGCAATTCAAGAATAGTATCAATATAATTAGCCTGCACAGAATACTCTACACCAGAAGGATTTAACCTTTCTAGTTTAGACAATTCCTTTTCAAACGTTTCCTTAATGTTTTTTGGAAACTTTTTAGTTTTTGCTCTTTTCTTAAACTCCTGAAGCTCTTGGTCAATTGGATTACCACCTAACTCTTCTTGAATCTGGCGCATTTGCTGATTCAAGAAATAATCACGTTGTTGTTTATCAATATCAACCTTTACCTTATTCTGGATATCATTTTTAAGCTCTAGAATTTGAAGTTCCTCGGTTAATAAAGCCAGTAACTTCTCTGCTCTCGCTTTTAATGGAACGATAGATAACAGTTCTTGTTTAATTTCTACATTACGATCTAAATTACTCGCAATAAAGTTCACCAAAAATGAAGGACTCTCAATGTTCTTAATAGCTACAGTTGCTTCCGAAGGAATATTTGGCGAATCATGAATGATTTTATTCGCTAAATCAGAAACTGATTCAATAAGCGCGTCAAACCTCTTATCTTTTACATGTTCCGTTTCCAGTACGGCAGAAACACTTGCTTTAAAATAAGGCGTAGTTTGAATCATTTCATCAATCTGAAACTTACGTTGACCTTGAATGATAACGGTTTTACTTCCGTCAGGCATTTTAAGCATCTTGATAATACGCGCAACCGTTCCAACTTTATTTAAATCCTCTGCTGTTGGGTTTTCAATACTGGGGTCTTTTTGAGCAACTACACCAATAGTTTTGGTGTTTTCCATTACATCTTCAATAAGCTTAATGGACATGTCTCTACCCACTGTAATTGGGATAACTACACCAGGGAATAAAACGTTATTTCTTAACGGTAAAATTGGTAATTCAGAAGGAACCTCTTCGTTATTCATTCTACTCTCATCATCTTTCGAAAACAAGGGAATGAACTCCGTTTCTTGGTCAATTACTCCTCCTAAACCTAATATATCTAAATTCATCTATTTCTTTTTTGGTAAGTGTCTAAAAGGAAATTATTATTTCACAATTAGAAGCGGTTTTCGAATGTCAATTGATATGCCAAAGCAAATTCAATTACACAACGACAAAATATCGGAAATAATGTCCGAATTATTTTAAGTTCTTTCTAAAATTGGCAGTTAGCTCATAAACGTGTTTCACAATGCCATCTTCTACCTCATCAAATGATAGGCCTCTACGACCCATCATAGCTTGCGCAACTTCGGCTGCTTTATTGTATCGAAATTCCATCATTCCACCAGAACCACCCCAAGCAAACGAAGGAATGAAATTACGTGGAAATCCAGCTCCGTAAATATTAGAACTTACGCCTACTACGGTTCCAGTATTAAACATGGTATTAATACCACATTTAGAATGATCACCCATTATTAATCCACAAAATTGTAATCCAGTATTCGCAAAACGTTGCGTTTCATAACTCCACAATTTCACTTTTGCATAGTTATTTTTAAGATTAGATGTATTGGTATCTGCGCCTAGGTTACACCACTCACCAATCACCGTATTACCAATAAAACCATCATGTCCTTTATTGGAAAAACCATAAATAATAGAGTTGCTTACTTCACCACCCGCTTTACTATGCGGGCCTATGGTTGTTGGTCCGTAAATTTTAGCCCCCATTTTTAATCCGGCATGTTCGCAAAGAGCCAACCCTCCTCGAATTAAAGAACCTTCCATAACCTCGGCATCTTTACCAATATAAACAGGTCCTGAAGTGGTATTTATGATTGCTCCCTCAACAGAAGCACCTTCTTCAATAAAAATAGCATCACCAATTAAGGTATTGGAATTACTCAACGGCTGAGAAGTTCTTCCCTCCGTTACCACTTTAAAATCTAACGCTAGCGCTTCTCCATTTTTAGCAAAAATATCCCAAGAGTTCTCCATAAGTAAAACATCCTCTTCGTATTGAATTCCTATAAAACCGCTGAACTCTTTCTCGTTCAAATACCTTACTAATTGATCTGAATCTAAACGAACTGCTAAAGTAGTATCTCCTTTTTTCAGGCTCTGACCTGGCTGTAAATTTTCAATGGCTTTTTCAACCTTCCCATCCGGACAAAGGCCGCCATTAATTAAGAGGTTATCCATTCCCTTTTTTATAGGGAATTTTGTTGCCAAATAATCTTCTGTAGCATAAGAAACCGAAGTGTTGAGCGCTCTATCCCACTTTTCGTTAATCGTTAAAATACCAATTCTCAAATTCCCAACAGGTCTAGTGTAGGTTAATGGAAGCAATTTTTGGCGCGAATCACCATCAAAAAGTATTACGTTCATTTTCTTATTTTTTCCAAATTTAGCAAATAAAAAAAGCCCCAACCAAAAAGGAAGGGGCTTAATATTTTTAGAATACTAAAATTCTTATTTCTTGCTGAATTTCGAGTATTTAGTCTTGAACTTGTCAATTCTACCTGCAGTATCCACAAATTGCATTTTACCAGTATAATACGGGTGAGATTTATCAGAAATCTCTAATTTGATAAGTGGGTATTCGTTACCGTCTTCCCAAACCATTTTATCCGCTGTATTAGCAGTTGTTTTACCTAAAAAAGTATCTTCAGTACTCATGTCTTTAAACACTACTAATCTATACTCCGATGGATGAATATCTTTTTTCATCTTATATAATTTTTATAATCTGTTCGTTCTATTTAAATCCTTCACTCAAATCACTTGGTAAAATCAACCTGAATTTCGGGCTGCAAATATACTTAAATGAAATTGATAAACTAAATTTTCTAAAATTCTTTCTTGTAGTTATTTACACTCCATTGTGAAAAAGGAATTCTTCTCCCCTACAAAACAATAAAAATTAACTGTTGCCGTATTAAAAGCGTTCTTATTTTTGCGACTTATGTTAAAAAACGTCATCACACTTTTAGGTGTTATTGTTTTATTGTTTACCGTTTCGTGTAAAAAGGATATCATTACTGATGACCCAGCTGCAAAGCTTGCATTTAGTACCGATACCTTAGCCTTTGATACTGTTTTCACCCAAATGGGCTCAACTACTCGAAGATTCATGATTTATAATCGTAATGCTGAATCGGTAATTGTATCTAAAATTGAATTGAAAGGCGGCAGTGTTTCTAATTTTCAGTTAAACGTAAACGGTCAACCCGGAATCACTTTTTCTGATTTAGAAATTAAAGGAAATGATAGTGCTTTTGTATTTGCAGAAGTAACCATTGACCCAAACAACACCTCTAATCCTTTTGTCATTTTTGATGAAGTCGTTTTCCAGACCAATGGGAACGTTCAAACTGTGGTTCTTTCGGCATGGGGTCAAAATGCCTATTATTACAAAGCAAACATTTTCATTAATGGACTCCCTCCTATTTCTCATGTAAGTGATTACCCAGATTACTATCCTATTGGAAACGTGGTTAATTTACCCAATGATAAACCACACGTAATCTTTGGTTTCTTAATGGTTGATTCTGCTACTACTTTAAATATTGCCCCTGGCACCCAGTTGCACTTTTATGATCAGAGTGGTCTTTGGGCCTACCGAGGTTCGGTGTTAAATGTTAACGGTGAAAAAGGTAATGAAGTTGTTTTTCAAGGTACACGATTAGAAGAGTATTACGATGACCAGCCCGGACAATGGGATCGTATAATACTAAACGAGGGCCCTGCTGATCATACCTTTAATAATGTGATTATTAAGAATGCGTTTATTGGTATTCAAGCAGAAGAATTTTACTTAGATGGAGAGCCTCAATTAGCCAATAACAACATCAAAATTTACAATACAGTCATTAAGAATAGTGCGGGATTAGGAATTTTAGTACGAAACCATAATATACTAGCTGACAATTTATTATTGGCTAATTCCGGAAACATTCTCTTAGCGATACAAGGCGCAGGAACTAGTCGGTTTTTACATTCAACCATTACCAATTTTTGGCGATTCGGTACCAGAAGTGATGAAACTGTACTTCTAAGTAATTACTTTAACCTTCCTACTACAGATGGAGGTTTACTGGAAGTTGCAGGAGATTTAGATGTGACCTTTGCCAACAGTATTGTATACGGAACCAACGAAGAAGAGCTCGTTACCGATTCTGTTTTCAACGCTGGTTTCACCTATAAATTCACCAATTGTGTATTAAAAACGACTAAAGACACTTTGGATACCGGATTAACTGGGAAATTTGAAAACATAGTATTAAATCCATCACAACCATTTTCTAATCTTTACAACAACCCTCTATTTATAGACCCTTACGTAGATGACTTTTTGTTACATGATTCATCACGAGCAATTGATAAAGGAGACCTAGTGTTGACTGACACTTTACTTTTAGACCTTAAGGGAGACTCACGAGATAACTTACCTGACTTGGGAGTTTATGAGTATTAGTTAAATAGTAATAAACTAAGCTATTTAAGGAATTCTTCTACCTTTGAAAATTCAAAAGAATAGTTATGGCCGAGTACATTAGGTTAAATCCTGATAAACCAGATTCAAAAGTTATTGGACAAATTGTTAAAGCACTAAGAAACGGTGCTGTTATCATTTTTCCTACAGATACCGTTTACGGAGTTGGTTGTGATATTACGCAACCCAAAGCCATAGAACGGGTAGCTAGAATTAAAGGCTCAAAAGCAAAGAAAGCAAACCTTTCAATTGTTTGTCATAACCTAAGTAATCTCGCTAGTTTTGTAAAACCTATTCCAAATTCGGTTTTTCGAGTATTAAAAAAATCTTTACCTGGAGCTTTCACTTTCATTCTACCTGCAAATAGTAATGTACCCAAGGTATTTAATACTAAGAAGAAAGAAGTTGGGATTCGTGTTCCAGACCATTTAATTCCAAGAGCTATTGTGGAAGAACTCGGTAACCCTATTGTTACCACTTCTGTAATAGATATTGATGAACTCATTGAATACACCATGGATCCTCAAATGATTTATGAACGATTTAAAGACCAAGTAGATATTGTAATTGATGGTGGGTACGGTAACAACATTCCTTCTACTATTGTTGTTATTAACAATGAAGACTTTGAAGTGGTTCGTGAAGGGTTAGGCGATTTTCAAGGGTAAAAAAAAAGCCGTACTAAATACGGCTTTCTTAAATTAAAATTATTTTTATTTCGTAGGAATATTATTCATAATACCCCCGGTAACCTGAATTGTATCTAGTAAACCTGCACTCACAGCAGTAAATTCAAAAGTTCCGTTAAACTGTGTTCTCGCAAAGTTCATATCTTTAATTTCAATACTTCCTGAATAAGCTATATAAGTGTTTGAAAGACTATCAATATCCGCCACATAAGATGCCATATTAGCCAATCCATCAATTGGATAAACGCCCACTGTTTTAGTAGGGATAGTTAAAATTATAGCTTCTCTATCTTTAGAAGCCGTAATAACATATATCGTACTGTTCACACCAGCTGCTATATTGGTTGTCCAATCTTGCCCACTAACTTTGGCGGTAACTGATGGTGTAATATCTTCAATTATCTCCTCTTGTGTTTTACCACAACTAGCAAATGTTAGTAATCCTATAGCTATTAGTGATATTAAATTTAAAACCGAGTAGTTTGAATTTTTCATTTTGTTTGGTTGTTGATATTCGTGCAAATATCGGTAAAAACCGCGCACCTTCAAAATTGAAAAACCCAATACATCCATAAATAGAGTTTCTAATACTACGCTGTTCATACAATATTTAAACCGGTATAGATACACCTCCATATTCCGCTAATTTCGAGAATTACATAAAGCATTTCATTTTGGTACTAAATTATATTTTCATTGGTTTTTTCTTGGTCGGATTTCTAGTTGCATTACTACGTGTGATTGGCTATTTTTTTAGGGATTATTTTGAGCAAACTTTAGGTGTGATTTTCACAGAGGTTGATTTAAATGTCTTTTCAGACATGGTGACGAGCACCTTTGATATGGCAGAAGCTTCTATTGGTATTGTGCTTTATTTAATGGGCGTAATGACTTTGTGGTTGGGCTTTATGAAAATAGGTGAAGACGGAGGAGCTGTTCAGAAACTAAGCAAATTTGTAAGTCCGTTTTTCAAGAAGTTATTCCCTGAAATACCCGAAGGTCATCCCGTAACTGGAAGTATCATGATGAATTTTGCCGCTAACATGTTAGGCTTAGATAATTCTGCTACTCCAATGGGATTAAAAGCTATGAAAGGGTTGCAAGAACTTAATCCTAATAAAGAATCGGCTTCAAATGCCATGATTATGTTCTTGGTACTAAATACTTCTGGGTTAACCATTATACCCATAAGCGTGATGGCGTATCGCGCTCAAGCAGGAGCACTTCATCCTACCGATGTTTTTATACCTATTCTAATTGCCACGTATTTTGCCACCTTAGTTGGATTGATTACCGTATCCATATATCAGAAAATAAACCTATTTAAAAATGGACTAGCCTTAGGGTTATTGGTGATTACCGCCATAATTGTGGCAGGAGTTTATGGATTGATGCAACTTCCTAAAGACACGCTAGAAATAGTTACTTCTGTGGGAGGTAACTTCATTTTAATGCTCATTATAGTCACCTTCTTCTGGATGGCTTTTCGTAAAAAGGTAAATGTGTACGAATCGTTTATTGAAGGCGCTAAAGAAGGTTTTAGCACCACTATTACTATCATTCCTTACTTAGTTGGAATGTTAGTTGCCATTGGGGTATTTAGAGCTTCTGGAACTATGGATTATGTTACCGATGGCTTAGGATGGGTAATTGGCTCCCTAGGTTTTAACACCGATTTTGTTCCCGCTTTACCTACCGCTTTCATGAAACCTTTAAGCGGTTCTGGCGCTAGAGGAATGATGCTAGAAACCTTTGAACATTATAAAAAC
>CAXMPG010000071.1:0-35015 GCA_964195485.1 uncultured Desulfobacterales bacterium | reverse complement strand
GTCAATTAGCCGTTTATGGTCTTCCCTCTGGACTTTTGTTCATAGTAATTCCGGTATTTTCTCAAGATCCGGAAAAAGGGTATGGTTACAATGAAGAAACCAGACCTTTATTGAATACTTCACACGGGTTTGTGCCTTGGGGAGATTCACACCATCCAGACATTTCTCAAACAGCTGGTGTTGTTGATGGACGTTGGATTTTCATTAACGAAAACAATACGCCACGTATTGCACGTATTTCTTTGAAAACATTTGAAACAGAAGAAATTATTGAGATTCCTAATTCAGCAGGTAATCACAGTTCTTCTTTTGTAACTGAAAACTCTGAGTACGTTGTAGCAGGAACACGTTTTTCTATTCCAATTCCACAAAGAGATATGCCAATTTCTGAGTATAAAGGAAACTTTATGGGTTCTTTATCTTTCATTAGTATTGATCAAGAACATGGTGACATGGACTTAGCATTTCAAATTAGAATGCCAGGTTTTGATTATGATTTATCTCACCCGGGTCGTGGAAAATCTCACGGATGGTTCTTCTTTACAACTTATAACACAGAGGAAGCACATACTTTATTAGAGGTTAATGCATCTCAAAATGATAAAGATTTTATCGCTGCTGTAAACTGGAAATATGCGGAGCAATTAATTGCAGAAGGTAAATTTACAGAAGAAGTAACGAACTATGCTGAAAACGAATGGGACGATGAAACTCACATGGCTACAACAACCATGAAAAAAACGGTTAAAGTTTTAGATGCTTCAAAACTTCCAGGTTTAGTTTATTTCTTACCTACACCAAAATCGCCTCACGGTTGTGATGTTTCTCCTGATGGAGAGTACATTATTGGTAATGGTAAATTAGCTGCTGAGCTTACTGCTCACTCTTTTACAAAAATGCTTAAAGCTATTGAAGACAAAGCTTTTGACGGAGATGCTTATGGTATTCCAATTTTAAAGTACGAAGCAGTTAACGCTGGAGCAGTTAAAAATCCAGGATTAGGCCCACTTCACACAGAGTTTGATGGTAAAGGATATGCATACACTACTTTCTTCATCTCTTCTGAGGTTGTAAAATGGAAATTAGGTACTTGGGAAGTTGTTGATCGTCACCCAGTATATTACTCGGTAGGTCACTTAATGATTCCAGGTGGTAATTCGGCTAAACCTTGGGGTAAGTATTTAGTTGCAATGAACAAAATTACAAAAGACCGTTATTTACCAACAGGTCCTGAAGTTTGTCAATCAGCGCAATTATTTAACATTGAAGGTGAAAAAATGGAGCTAATCCTAGATTTCCCTACTATTGGAGAACCTCACTATGCTGCGGGTTGTCCTGCGGATTTATTGATGGAAAATTCTCAAAAATTCTTCCAATTAGAGGATAACAAGCATCCATATGTAACTAAAATGGAAAAAGATGCTAAAGTTGTTCGTGACGGAAAAGATGTTCATATTTATATGACTATGATTCGTTCTCACTTTGCTCCAGATAATATTGAAGGTGTAAAAGTTGGTGATAGAGTTTTCTTTCACATTACAAACCTAGAGCAAGATTATGATGTGCCTCACGGGTTCTCAATGATTGGAGCGGGTACTTCTGAACTATTAATTATGCCAGGTAGAACTGAAACTTCAATGTGGTATCCTAAACAAGTAGGTGTATGGCCATTCTATTGTACAGATTTCTGTTCTGCACTTCACCAAGAAATGCAAGGATATATTAGAGTTTCTGCAGAAGGAGCTGATACTCCTTTAACATTTACTTTGGACGGAGATCCTATGGATTTATAGTCGAAAACAATATTTTATAGGAAAGGCGAGAAGTAATTCTCGCCTTTTTTTTGTGCCTTTTATCACGCTTAAACATGTAAAAGAATCATGTTAATTCTTAGTGTTTCATGATATTATTCATATTGTCGATTCCTAATTTAGAATAGTTTTGAATCATAGAAAAAGACACAAATATCCTCAATTATGAAAAAGTCAAAAATTTTAATGATCATAGGCCCTCTCTTCTTATTAGGCCTGTTTTTTTTCCCTTTATGGAAGATTCAACTAGAAGCTCCTCAGTATCCTATTCCGCTAGGAATGTACATTCATTTTAATAAAATAACCGATGATCAGCCATTCGATGTAAAGAATATTAACTTGATGAATCACTATGTAGGGATGAAAGAAATCCCAGAACATATGACGGAGTTTGATATTTTCCCTCCAGTAATTGTTGGTATGGTGGTATTAGGAGTTCTTTTCGGTTTCGTTGGAAATTGGAAATGGTACTTAGGTTGGTTTGTCTTGATGTCTTTAATGGGTATCGCTGGTATGTATGATTTTTACCTTTGGGAACAAGATTATGGATATAATTTGGATGAACATGCCATTATGAAATTCACTAATCCTGACGGTAGTATTATGGGGTTTTCACCACCTTTATGGGGGTCAAAAGTGTTGCTTAACTTCGTTGCACACTCTTATCCTGCAAATGGAGCATATCTTATGTTTGTAGGTATGATGATGACCTTAGCAGCAGCAGTTACCGGTTTCTTTGAATCAAAGAAGACCGTTTAATAAATAATAGTTAATATTGGATTTGAGCATCGTCAGCTTAGGTTGATGTGGCTCTTTTCTTTTAGATTTGTTACCAATTATTTTTATCAATCAATCAATCAATAATTCAAATTCATGCGTAATTTTAGTATGTTGTTAATTGTAGCTGTAGCCACTTTTTTAATTTCATGTGCGGTAGAGCCAGAAGCAGTTAGTTATGGAGAGGATCAATGTGACTTTTGTAAAATGGGAGTCGTTGATAAAGCGCACTCTGCGCAATACGTTACGAATAAAGGAAAGCAATTTAAGTTTGATGCTATTGAGTGTTTGATAAGAGAAATTGCAGACCCAGAGATTATAGAACAAGACCTGGCTTTTATTTTAGTCGCAGATTATTCTAACCCGGGTGAAATGATCAACGCTAGTGATGCAATCTTTTTGATTAGCAAAGCTATTAAGAGTCCAATGGGAGCAAACCTGTCTGCTTTTTCTAAGGAAGAAGATGCAAAACAAACAGCAACTGATAAAGGTGGAGAAACCTATAATTGGGTAGGAATAAAAGCGCATTTTAAGAAATAGAAAATGCAGAAAATTCTATTTTTTATTTTCTTTTTTATTGGGATAAGTAATTCCTACGGAAAAAAAGTTGAAGTGTGCGCTACGTGTGAAGTCAAGACTTTAAAGTCGGCTTTTGCAATGATAGATACCGGGGATGTTATATTACTAAAACCAGGCGTTTATAAAGAACATGACTTAGATGTTTTAGTGCCTTTTAAACTTATTGGAGAGGGTAACCCTGTTATTGATGGCGAAATGGTGGGGACTATTTTATCCGTAAAAACAGATAGTTTCACTATCGAAGGAATTACATTTAGAAATGTAGGCCAGAGTTATACCAAAGATTTCGCGGCCGTTTTGGTGGTCCGATCTAATCATTTTATGATACGTAAAAACACTTTTGAAAATGTGTTTTTTGGAATCTTATTAGAGAAATCTCATTTTGGAACGGTAGAGTATAATTACATATGGGGGCTTCGTAAAAGTGAGGCCAATTCTGGTAATGGAGTTCAGCTATGGCATTCATCCGATATTCAGGTAAATAATAATGAAGTGCATGGAATGCGAGATGGCCTTTACTTTGAATTTGTAGATGATTCTAAAGTATTTGATAATCTGTGTTATGATAATATTCGCTACGGATTACACTTTATGTTTTCTAATAAGGATGAATATTACCATAATATTTTCAGAAACAATGGAGCTGGTGTTGCCGTAATGTTTTCCAAGTATATCATCATGCATGATAATAGATTTGAGTTTAATTGGGGTGCAGCATCTTATGGGTTGTTATTAAAAGAGATTTACGATGCAGAGATTTACAACAACATATTCGAGCAAAATACAACGGGAATAACTACCGAAGGTTCTACAAGAATAAACTTTACTAATAATTTGTTTTTACGTAATGGATGGGCGGTCAAAGTAACCGGAGGTTGTTATGATAACATGTTTCACGTAAATAATTTTTCGCACAATGCTTTTGATTTAGCCTTTAATGGGCATTTAAACGGAAGCTCATTTGAGGGTAACTATTGGAGTGATTATGCAGGGTATGATTTAGATCGTGATGGCGTTGGAGATGTTCCTTACAGACCGGTGAAATTATTCTCTTATATCGTTAATAGAACACCAGAAACTATTGTGCTTTTAAGAAGTTTATTTGTTGATATGATAAATTTCTCAGAAAAGGTATCACCTGTTTTTACGCCTGATGATTTAATTGATAGTCATCCACTAATGGTAAAACCTGTTGTAGTAATAGAATAGGAGAAATTGAATTTTGATATATGATTGAAATAACACAATTACATAAAACATTTGGAAAGCTTACCGTTTTAGATGGGTTGGATTTATCCATAAAATCGGGAGGTATTTTCGCAGTTTTAGGTCCAAACGGTTCGGGTAAGACTACATTGATTAAATGTATTCTTGGAATGGTTATCCCACAAAAAGGGGAAATCATTTATGATAATGAAAGCATTATTAGAAAATCTGAATACCGTAACAAGATTAACTACATGCCTCAAATTGCCAATTTCCCGGCAAACCTTACGGTAATTGAGTTAATTGAAATGGTGAAGAACTTAAGACCAAAAGTGGCCAAGGAGCAAGGTTTAATTTCTTTGTTTGGAATAGAGCCCTTTTTAACTAAAAAGTTGGGTAACCTTTCTGGTGGGACAAAGCAAAAGGTGAATATCATTTTGGCTTTTATGTTTGATAGCGACTTGATTATTTTAGATGAGCCGACTACAGGACTAGATCCTATTGCATTGATTCATTTAAAACAAATAATTCAAGAAGCGAAGGCGGCTGGTAAAACCATTTTAATCACCACGCACATTATGAGTTTGGTGGATGAAATAGCAGATGAAATTGTGTTTTTGTTAGACGGTAAAATTTATTTTAAAGGAAGCGTTCCAGCTATTAAGGAACAAACTGGAGAAGCACAATTAGAACATGCTATTGCTAATCTTTTAAGAAAACAAAATGTTTAAAATATTAAAATATAGTTTTTACGATTTAATGCGTAGTCGTTGGAGTTACGTGTACTTTGCTTTTTATTTAGCATTGGGTTTTGTATTGTTATTCTTGAATAACGATGTAAACAAGGCGGTAATTACTTTGATGAATATCATTATAGTGCTAACGCCATTAATCGGAACAATCTTTGGAGTAATGTATTTTTATAATTCGAAGGAGTTTACGGAGTTGCTATTAGCTCAACCCATAAAGAGAAGTAAAATTTTCATGGGGCAGTTTTTAGGAGTGGCTTTATCATTAGCCTTAAGTCTCATTTTAGGTTTGGGAATTCCCTTTTTAGCATATGGTCTGTTTCAATCTACAGCCATTTTTGATTTCGGGTTATTATTGGTAGTTGGAATGTTTTTGAACTTCATTTTTGTGGCTCTAGCATTTAATATCGCCTTAACTAATGAAAATAAAATCAAGGGGTTTGGCTACGCAATATTAATGTGGTTGTTCTTAGCCGTTATTTATGATGGTGCCTTTTTAATCTCATTGGTAATGTTTGACGACTATCCATTGGATAAGTTCTCGTTAATCGCAACCATGTTTAATCCCATTGATTTATCTCGAATTTTAATTTTATTGAAATTAGATATATCTGCATTACTAGGATATACTGGAGCAGTATTCAAACAATTTTTTGGGACAAACTTAGGCTTGTTTACTTCTTTGGGAGTGCTTTCATTATGGGTGTTATTTCCAGTATGGAGAATAAATGTAAAGCTTCGAAAAAAAGATTTTTAAGATTATAATTATTAGATAAATAATATTTTAGATACCAAACACATGAGATTAATTACTGTATTTTTTATTGGTTTACTTTGGCTTTCTAGCTGTGCTTCAGAAAATAATGAAACAACGGCTAACACAAATTCAGAACAAGAAGTGGCAAAGGAGGACGATAAGCCAGAGCCTTCTCAAGAAGAGTTGACTAAGAGTTCTTCAGACCTAATATCTAAGGTTATTGATGCTTCTTCTTTGCAATTACAGTTGAATGGGGAAAGCAAATGGGAAATAAATAACGAAACTTTCATTCAATTGATGAAAATCAAACAGCAGATTTATGTTATTTCTGGTAATATGGAAAATTACGAGGTTGCTAGTTATAATGAAATGGGGGCAGAGTTTTTAGGTTTCGTTAAAACTATTCCTCCAGTAAATGAGGAAGTTGCAAATCTAGAATATCAAAAAATTATTAGCGCTACAAAAGAACAGTGTTTGTTTATGCTAGGGTCAAACCTTCAAAAGGCTCAGATTGCTGTAATTAATTTGAGTACGGTGTATGATGAGGTGCCTAAATACTTTGAGTCCATCGAAAAGTAGAATTGTCTCTATTTGTTGCTGTTGTAACTTATGTATTATTAGCTTATTACATGGTTTTCTTATTTGAAATTCTAATTCAAAATATGGATAGTACTTTACGTTTCAATGATTGAAATGTGAGGTGATTTCTTAAATATTGAAAGGAAATAGTCCTTAAAAACCCTACCACCAAATATGTTAATTCCAAAATAATTCTCTAGAAAAAAGCGTTAAGCATCTAATTACCAGCAGCGATAACGGGAGGTGTATGGCGACTTAATAAAAGAGAGATAGGTATTTTTTTGTGATATATATCACAAATTATACTAGTAATAATCATGTGATAGGCACTTGAAAGCACCTAATTTTGGTCGGTAGAAAAAATCATAAAAAACTGTCATCATGAAAAAAACATTATTATTTATTGCCGCAATTGCAACGTCTTTTGCTTTTACTTCTTGTGCGGGTGGAGATCAAGCTGCAGCTCCTGTAGCAGGTGCTCCAGAAGCTGCAACAGAAGTTGAAACTCACGGTCAAGCCGGAGTTGTGGATGGGGTATCTCAAGCTAATATTTTAAATATTGCTATTGGGTCGCCAGATCATACCACATTAGTAGCTGCGGTTCAAGCGGCACACATTGAAGATGTACTTGTTAATGCAGGTCCTTTAACTGTTTTTGCACCAACCAATGATGCATTTGCTAAATTACCAGAAGGAACGGTAGAGACTTTATTAAAACCAGAAAACATTGATCAATTAAAAGGTGCCTTGGTTATGCACGCATCTCCAGGTAAATTTGATGATAAAGGCTTAAGAAAAGAAGCTCGTAAAGGTCGTAAATTATACATGGCTTCTGGTGATTACTTAACGGTAACAGTAGATGAAAACGATGATATCTATGTAGGTGGTGCTAAAGTTTTAGGCTTTGCTCCTGCAAGTAATGGTATGGTTGTGGTTGTTGACGCATTAGTTGATCCATCAAAATAAAAATATTTAAAATCAAGTTTGGGCTTTTATTAGTTGGATAAATAATTTCCAAGCTTGATTACTCATTAAAGGCTTCTGCAATTGCAGAAGCTTTTTTTTGTGCCATGATGTTTGATTTTAATTCGGTTTGGTATCCTGAGCCATGAGGTTTGCATACCATATTGTTTCATTAAAGTAATTTTGCCCTTACGTCTATAATGAGTGTATTAGAGTAGTGGGAGTATATTATTCTGGTAGAGTGAAAGGAGGATTATTTTAGGGCTTGATAATCAATCTATTTTGCCTAAAAAGCTTGCTTTTAGGCGAAAAAAAAGCCTTGCATCTCTGCAAGGCTCAGTGTAATTGTATTTAACAGTTAATTGCTTGTAAGCACCATCTTAGTACATTTTTTAGATCCTATATCTTTCAATACCACTAAAATAATTCCGTTTGGTTCTGTTGCTGTTCCAACTTTTCTGCCACCGCGCATTTCAAGTGAAACAGAATTTAATTTTGGATTCCAAAAATACTTTTGTTCTATATTTTCAATTTGCACTACTGTCATGCCATCGGCTTCAGTAAAGGTTATGCTTTTATCCACAAACTCATATTCGGTTCCATTAGGGTATGAAATTGTTGTTGCGTAGGAGTTATCACTGTTTTTTGTAATGTTTACATAGCAAGGTCCTGCATACATTTTATCTGAGATTTGAATCACAGACATATAGGTAATCACAAAAAAGCCATCCATTTTTTTTGCAATTATTTGAACTATATTCTTTCCTTTAGAAATGGTCTTTCCACCTTTTTCTAATGTAACTTTAACCTTAAACGAGGCAAACATGGTGCTTTCTCTTGCTGTAAGTTCGTTGTATTGTAAAATATCCCACGAATAAGTAAGTCCATTTTCTCTTCCAAGTCGAGCCAATGCACTCTTCAGTTCTTCTTTAGTTCGTGTTATTTGAGTAACAGATCCGTTTACAGAAACAACAGCATTTAAAGAAACTAATTGTTCGTCAAAGGCCTTAAGAAATGGCGCATTGTTGTTGCCTTGATCCAAATTACTCAATTTCACTTCAAAAGTTTCTTCTAAAAATTGTTGAAATCCTGTCTTTTCTTGCGCGTTCCCCAGCATTGGAATAACCGTAAGAATGAAACTAATAGCGCTTAGAATGAATGTTTTCATATTGGTATGTTTAATTTGTTTTACATTGTTAATCATCAAAACTAACTACTACTTTATCCGTAGTAGGATGAGCCTGACAAGTTAATATATATCCGGCTGCTACTTCTTCATCAAGTAAAGAATAATTTTTTGTCATTGTAGCACTTCCTTCTAAAAGTTTGGCTTTACATGTGCAACAAACCCCTCCCTTACAAGAGAAAGGTAGGTCTAATCCGGCTTCTACACCAGCTTGTAAAATGTCTAAACCTTCAGTTTTTAAGGTGAAGTCATAACGCTCATCATCCATAATAATGGTCATGTTTGCATTTACCTTACTTTTATCTGGTAGAATTTCTTTCTCTTCGTCCTTGCCTGATCCCGCTGCATGAAATAATTCAAAATGAACTTTTGCATCCGCAACGTTAGCTTCTTTAAGATAAGCTCGAATATCATTGGTCATCCCTTCAGGGCCACACATAAAAAACTCATCCGTATTGCTTACATCAAACAAAGCTTTGCCCCACAAAGGAAGTTTCTCTGCATTAATTCTGCCGTAAAAAGCCTCCACACCTCGGTCTTCACGGCTAAATACCAATTGAAAGCTAAAACGTGATGGAAAAGCATTTTTAAGAGCGTCAATTTCTTTACCGAAAATAATAGAATCTACATCCTTATTTCCATACAGTAAGGTAATCATACTCTTTTCTTCCGTATGTAGTAAATGTTTAATGATACTTAGAATAGGAGTAACTCCACTACCAGCAGCAAAAAGCACATAGTTTTTGGCGTTCTCAGGTTTATATTCGCTATGAAAGTGACCCATTGGGGTCATCACATCTAAAGAATCACCTGCTTTTAAAATGGTATTAGCGTACGTTGAAAACACGCCATTTGGAACTTGTTTTATAGCCACTCTCAACTCATTTTCAAACGGTGAGGAGCAAATAGAATAGGCTCGCCTTACATCTTCTCCGCTAATAGCAGCTTTAAGTGTAATGTATTGTCCAGGAATGAAATTGTAATCGGCTTTATTTACATCCGAAGGAATAGTGAAAGCTACAGAAACGGTATCGCTTGTTTCTTTTCTAACGTCTTTAACTACTAAGGTATTAAACTGCATAAAACTTATTATTTGCCACAAATGTATACTATAAATGCAAAATTATTAAGTCACAATTTCGTTATTTTTGGTAGAAAAATCGTGGTTTCCAAAAATGTCATTCAAAAAAGCAGGTTGTTTCTCGCGTATGTTTTTTTACCAGATATTTTATGCACTTTTATCATATAGTTTACGAGTTAATTTTTTTAATCTTGTAAATCAATAAATTCACATATTATGACAGAGGAACAATTAGAGAAAAATTTTCAAGATCGTATTGATGCGGAGCAAAAAATTGAGCCTAGAGAATGGATGCCAGAGAAATATAGAAAGCATCTAATTCGTCAAATGTCTCAGCATGCGCATAGTGAAGTGGTAGGAATGCAACCTGAAGGAAACTGGATTACCCGTGCACCTTCTCTGCGTGCCAAAATGGTGTTAATGGCTAAGGTGCAAGATGAAGCTGGTCATGGATTGTATTTATACAGTGCGTGCGAAACTTTAGGTATTAACCGTGATGAATTGGTAGAGCAATTACATACGGGGAAAGCTAAATATGCAAGTATTTTTAATTACCCAACATTAAACTGGGCCGATATGGGTGCCGTTGGTTGGTTAGTAGATGGAGCGGCAATTGTAAATCAAGTTTCGTTGCAACGAACTTCTTACGGACCTTATGCTCGTGGAATGGTTAAAATCTGTAAAGAGGAAAGCTTTCACCAACGTCAAGGGTATGAAATTATAGCTAATATGGCTAAAGGAACAGAAGATCAGAAAAAAATGGCTCAGGATGCGTTAGATCGTTTTTGGTGGCCATCATTAATGATGTTTGGACCACATGATTCAGATTCTCCAAATAGTGGAAATGCTATAAAATGGAAAATTAAACGGGAAAGTAACGATGTGTTGCGTCAACGTTTTATTGATAAAACAATTGAACAAGCGGAATTAATTGGGTTGACAGTTCCTGATCCAGATTTAAAATGGAACGAAGAACGTCAAAGCTACGATTGGGGTGAGATTAATTGGGATGAGTTTTATGAAGTGATTAATGGTAACGGTTTAGCTAATCGTCAACGTGTTTCACAACATAAAAATGCGCATGATAAAGGTGCGTGGGTTCGTGAAGCTGCCAAAGCTTACGGAGATAAACAAAAGAATAAAGAAGTTTTAGTATAAAGAAAAGTCTTATGTCAGTAGATAACAACCAAGGGGAATTATGGGAAGTTTTTATTCAATCTAAAAACAATTTACCATACAAACATTTTGGATCAGTACATGCCACAGATAAAGAAATGGCATTGCAAAATGCGCGTGATTTATACACTCGCAGAGGCGAAGGTAGAGGCATTTGGGTTGTTCCATCGCAATATATTGTAGCTTCGGACCCAGCAGAGAACGAAGCGTTTTTTGATCCGTCAGAAGACAAGATTTACCGTCATCCAACTTTTTACGCAATGCCAGAAGGCTCTAAAAATATCTAGGAATGACTACAGAAGAAATGTTATTTCAATATTGCCTGAGAATGGGTGATACACATAATGTGTTTGCGCATAGAATGGGTGAGTGGTGTACTAATGGACATATTTTAGAAGAAGATATTGCCATGACTAATATTGCGTTAGATCATATTGGAAGCGCGAGAGCGTGGTTAATGTATGGTGGCGAAGTAGAAGGTAAAGGGCGTACGGAAGATGACTTAGCTTATCACCGTGATGAACGTGCTTACGTGAATATGTTGATTTCGGAGTTGCCTAACGGGAACTTTGCAGATACCATTGCACGTAATTTTATGTTTGATGCATTTTCACTTTTGTATTACACAGAATTAGCAAATAGCAGTAATGAAACGTTAGCTGGAATTGCTCAAAAAGTGATTAAAGAAGCAAGATATCATTTAAAGCATTCATCTAATTGGATGGTGCGTTTGGGTGATGGAACCGAAGAAAGTAACCAAAAGTTGCAAGCTGCAATTGAAGAGGTTTGGCTTTTTACAGGAAATATGTTTGAGATGGATGAAATTGATCAAAACTTAGCGGATGCCGGAATTGGGGTAGATTGTGCGAAGATTAAAGATCAGTGGATGTCAATGGTTATGAAAACCGTTACGGACGCCAAAGTGACTATTCCAGAAAATAAATACATGTTGAGCGGAAGTAAAAAAGGTATTCATACCGAAGCTTTAGGCCATATGTTAGCTGAAATGCAATCCTTAGCGAGAGCATATCCAGATGCTAAATGGTAAGATAAAACCAATAAAGAGTGGAATAAAAACCTGAAGCTCGCTTCAGGTTTTTTTGTTAATAATCGTCACATGCAAGATTTAAATAAGGTGATTAGTGTAGCGGAAGTTTGGGCAATCCTAAAAGAAATTCCAGACCCTGAGATTCCAGTAATCTCTATTACCGACTTAGGTGTAGTTAGAGGTGTAGAAGTGGATGGTGATAGTGTTTCTGTGAAAATTACGCCTACCTATACGGGATGTCCGGCTACCAATATATTTGAGCAAGATATTAAAGCCGCTTTAGAAAAAGTAGGCTTTCAAAAGGTGGCTATTTCTTTTCAGTACAGCCCCGCATGGACTACCGATTGGTTAAATGAAGAAGCACGTGAAAAACTACGCGTTTTTGGAATTGCACCACCGGAAGGCTCAACTAGCGACAAAAAGTTTTTACTAGGAGAAGATCCTACCGTTCATTGTCCGCAATGTAAATCTTCGAATACAGAAATGACAAGTCAGTTTGGTTCAACCGCATGTAAGTCATTGTATAAGTGTTTAGATTGTCTAGAACCGTTCGATTACTTTAAGTGTATTTAAATCTTAAAGGAAAACTGATATTCCAATTACAAAATTTCGAACTTTAACCCTTGTAAGTGTATAAAGGTCTTCTCCGAAGGAGTAGGAATGTGACCCACCTTGTAACCTGAAATCTAATTTCACAATGTGTGTTTTAAAGATGTATGTCTTAATTCCTGCGCCAATATTATACTGAAGTTTAACACTTTTATCCAAGTCATCATCCCCTAAGAGTCTAGTTATGTTAGGTCCGTAAATTGGGTTAATGGCATCTACTTCCAGTTCTTGGTAAATAATGTACAAGTCATTAAATTCTGCATTAAGATATAAATTACCCGTTAAACCCAGCTGTATGTATGGAATTACCTTGGTGTATCTAGCTAAATCATACTGCCAACTAATTGGCGTGACAAGCGTAGTGACATTGAGATTAGCAGTGGTAGATTTCGCATATTGGAGGCCTATTTGCAAACTGGACTTAGTGTTTCTGCTAATGTTTAATTGAAGGCCAGGAGAAAAATAGGTTGATTTGCTAGTTGAAGAGATGTTGCTCTCTATAATTCTGAAAATGGGGTTCTCATTGTAAGACATATTAAATTCTTGAATGCCAGTTCCAATAAGAGTTTTAGAGGACACGTAATCTAAAGAAACTCCAAAAGACCATTTCCATTTGACATCGTTTAGTTTCTCACCCTTCCTGAAATACACCGTGCATACTTGATCGGGGCTACATGTTTGTTTGTGGTATTCTTGAACCAAGGCGATTAAAGATGGCCCTGTGAATTTGGTCTGGTTAATTTTTTCATGCATAGAAGGAGCATCTTGCATTAAATACTGAAGTACCCCAATATATTGGTTGGAGTATCTTTTTGAACTCTTGTTTTGTGAGTAGATTTCTTTGTTGGTGAGTTCAAATCGTTCTCCGTTTTTAATAATCAAAAAATTATCAAAACCATTAATATGTATAAAGTACAAATCTACTACGCCATCAACTAAATATTCTAAAAATAAGGTTCTTACGCTATCGGAAATGGTAATGTTTTTGGATACAAATGTTTTGCTATTTATGAATGAATAAACTTTTACTTCTTGGGGTAAGAACTTCTTTACTGGACTTAATGAGTCTGATCTAAAAATGAAAAACTTTGAGTTTTTTGAAGGAGTATTGTAATCTATTTGACCATAAATTGAATCACCTGAGTTATTGATGTAATAGGCATCCTTGAAATCATATTGTGCAAATACGGGTAGGCTTAATATAATTGTTAGGACTGAAATTAGAAGGTGCTTCATAGCTTATGGTTATAAATAAGGTGTTTTAAGGTAGTTGTGAAATGAGCTAACATTCTCTTTGTAGAATGTTAGCTCATTTAGGGGGTAATATGAATTTTAGACTGAAATAAGCTATTTCTGTCTAAATACAAATTACCTAAATTTCATATGTTTTACACTATCACCAGAATCTCTTAATTCTTCTAGTGCTCTAATGCCAATTTTGATGTGTAAATCCACATATTTTGAGGTGACTGACTTGTCACTTTCTGCGGTTTTTATACCACTCGGAATCATCGGATTGTCACTAACTAGTAGAATAGCCCCGCGAGGAATTCTGTTTGCAAATCCAGCGGTAAATAATGTAGCCGTTTCCATATCAATAGCAATAGCTCTAGCTGTAGTTAATCGCTTTTTGAACACTTCATCATGTTCCCAAACTCTACGGTTTGTAGTGAAAACTACACCCGTCCAGTAATCCGTTTCGTATTCTTTCATTGCGGAAGATACCGTCCGTTGTAAACGAAACGATGGTAAAGCAGGTACTTCTTCAGGAAGGTACTCATTACTTGTTCCTTCGCCTCTAATTGCCGCGATAGGGATAATAAAATCACCTAATCCAGTCTTCTTTTTTAATCCGCCACATTTGCCCAAAAACAAAACTGCTTTTGGAGTGATAGCAGATAATAAATCCATTACCGTAGCAGCCATTGCGCTACCCATACCAAAGTTGATAATCGTAATGTTGTTAAACGTAGCTGTTTGCATGGCTTTGTCTTGACCAATAACTTCTACACCATATTTCTCTGCGAAAATGTGTACATAATTCGCAAAGTTGGTAAGCAGGATGTACTGACCAAAATCTTCTAATGCAGTCCCTGTGTATCTAGGTAACCAATTGGTTACAATTTCTTCTTTTGTTTTCAATTTTTGAGTTTTTAAAGGTTTTTAGCTGACTCTAAAACTTTCGCTTTTAAATCATCCATATATTTTTGTAATCGAGCTAACAGCTCAGGGTCGCTACTCCCAATGATTTTTGCCGCAAGAATACCTGCGTTTTTTGCGCCATCTAAAGCAACAGTTGCTACTGGAATACCACCTGGCATCTGAAGTATAGATAAAATAGAATCCCATCCATCAATAGAGTTTCTTGATTTAATAGGTACGCCAATTACAGGAAGTGGAGTTAACGAAGCCGTCATACCAGGTAAATGAGCTGCGCCACCTGCGCCAGCAACAATTACTTTTAATCCGCGGTCAACTGCTGACTTAGCATATTCGTACATTAATTCAGGGGTACGGTGAGCGGATACGATATTGATTTCAAATTCAACGCCTAATTCAGTCAGTATATCAGCTGCTTCTTGCATTATCGGTAAGTCCGATTTGCTACCCATTATTATTCCTACTTGTGGCTTCATTCTTAAAGTGTTGTTAGGTGACCGAAGACCGGTGACCAATGTTTTAATGTTTTTTTGTGTCGAACGTTATTTTCAGGAATTAGCATTTTTTATCCTTCATCGGTCTTTGGATTTACGCTTTAACCTTCAAAGTGTCTTTCACTGTTAACGCTAATTTTTTAGCTTCTTCTAGGGTTGTAGCACCTACGGTTACATGTCCCATTTTACGGAATGAGCGTGTAAACTTTTTTCCATACAGATGAACATGTACTCCGGGCATTTTTAAAACGTCTTCTAATCCTTCGTAAATAGCTTCGCCATCAAAATCTTTTTCACCCAACAAGTTAACCATTACAGATGGTTCTATCATTCGAGTATCGCCTAAAGGTAGGTTTAAAACACTTCTCAGGTGTTGTTCAAATTGAGAAGTTACGTTGCCTTCAATACTTTGATGTCCGCTGTTATGTGTTCTAGGTGCAATTTCGTTTACTAAAACCTCGCCTGCTTTAGTCACAAACATTTCAACGGCTAGTAATCCTACAATTCCGGTTTTAGCAACCAAATCTTCTGCTATTTCACGTGCTTTTTGTTCTATATCTTCTGCTACATCTGCAGGAGCGAAAAGAAAATCAACCAAATTAGCTTCTGGATTGAATTCTAATTCTACTACAGGATACGATTTTACTTCGCCACTTTCGTTACGAGAAACAATAACACTTATTTCTTTATCAAAATCAACAAATTTTTCCAGTAGGGAAGGGGCGTCAAAGGCTTTTTCTAAATCGATATCATTACGTAAAGGAGTTACCCCGCGACCATCATAACCACCGGTTCTCATTTTTTGCATAAAAGGAAACTCACTTCTAAAACGAGAAATGTCTTCTTTGCCATCAATTAAATGAAAACCGGAAGTCGGAATACCATGTGCAGCATAAAACTGTTTTTGCAATCCCTTATCTTGAATCATTTTCAAAATTTTGGGTTGCGGAAAAACCTTTACACCTTCCTCTTCTAGTTTTTGAAGTGCATCGGCATTTACATGCTCAATTTCAATGGTTATAACATCTTTCCCTTTCCCGAAAGCGTAAACGGTATCAAAATCTTTTAAGCTGCCAACTTGAAAAGTGGTAGAAATGTCCTTACATGGCGCGTTTTCATCAGGGTCTAGAACGTGTACATCAAGATTGTAGCTAATAGCCTCTTGAATAAACATGCGGCCTAATTGTCCGCCACCTAAAATACCTAACTTAAACTGATTGGATGTAAATGATTTTTGCATACTTTATATTGTGTCTTACAAAGATATGTATTCGCAAATTTTTATCGCTACGATACTCTAATGGTTTACATTTGCACTTCCAAATTTGACTATGGATACCATAAAGGTTCACGATAAAACTTTTTCTGTGTCGATCTCTGAAGAGAAGATTCTAGCAAGGGTGCAAGAAATTGCGAAAGAAATCAACGAAAATTGCAAGTATAAAAACCCTCTGTTTCTAGCCGTATTAAACGGTAGTTTTATGTTTACTTCTGACTTAATGAAGCAAGTTAGCATTGAATGTGAGTTGCAATTTATTAAAATGAAATCATATACAGGAATGCATTCTACCGCACAGGTTCAAATGCTAATTGGACCTACAATGGCTGTTAGTGGTAGAACGGTGATTGTAATTGAAGATATTGTGGATACCGGTAATACCATTAAAGAATTGGTGAACCAATTGCATTCTTTGAACCCGAATGAGGTGAAAATTTGCACGCTTTTATTGAAGCCAGACAAGTATGACGGGTCAGTTAATGTTGACTTTGTAGGTTTTGAAATACCAGATGATTTTGTTATTGGTTATGGGTTAGATTATGATGGTTTGGGAAGGAATCTCAAACAGGTTTATACAGTTACTGATTAAAATATTAATATGATTAATTTAGTATTGTTCGGCCCTCCAGGAGCCGGAAAAGGAACACAGGCACTAAGTTTAGTTGAGAAATATAATTTATATCATTTATCCACAGGAGATGTTTTTCGTTACAATATCGGACAAAAAACACCGCTTGGTATGTTAGCTAAAAGCTACATGGACAAAGGTGATTTAGTACCGGATGAAGTGACCATTAATATGTTGAAATCAGAGGTTGAAAAACAAGTTGATGCACAAGGTTTTATTTTTGACGGTTTTCCAAGAACAGTGGCACAAGCAGAAGCTTTAGATGCTTTTTTAGTAGAAAAAGACATGAAAATAAATCATGTTTTAGCGCTTGAAGTACCAGATGAAGAATTGATTAAACGTCTTTTAAATCGGGGTAAAACAAGTGGTAGACCTGATGATGCTACCGAAGAAATTGTATGGAACCGAATTAAGGAGTACAATAGCAAAACAGCGCCACTTAAAAGTTTTTATGAAGATCAAAGCAAACTACGTCACATTGATGGAGTAGGAGGCTTAGAAGATATTTTTGGCCGTTTAGTTAAGGCTATCGGGTAATTAAAAAAAAATAACAATTCAATCAATTTTAATAGGAGTATTCCGAAAGGAGTGCTTACCTATATTTCAACGTCCAGCATTTAACATTCTTACAAGTGAGTTACTCCAGAAATAGAAAAAAAACATCTACCAACTTTGTTGATTACGTAAAATTATACGGTTCATCTGGTAAAGGTGGCGGTGGTTCTTCGCATTTACGAAGAGATAAACTTACCGCAAAAGGTGGTCCTGATGGTGGTGACGGTGGTCGTGGTGGTCACGTAATTTTGGTAGGAGATCCTCAAGTTTGGACACTTATCCATTTACGTTTCAAAATTCACAGTCGTGCCGAGGAAGGTGGTCATGGTGGTCAACAAACTAGTACGGGTAAAGATGGGAAAGATGTTATTCTTCCTGTTCCTTTAGGTACGGTGGTTCGTGATACGGAAACCATGGAGATTTTGACCGAAATCACGGAAGAAGGTCAAGAGTTTATCATGTTTAAAGGTGGCCGTGGCGGACAAGGAAATGATCATTTTAAATCATCTACGTTCCAAACACCTCGTTTTGCTCAACCCGGTGAAGATGGTACAGAGGGTTGGAGAGTGTTAGAATTAAAGCTTTTAGCTGATGTAGGTTTAGTTGGGTTTCCAAATGCAGGTAAATCAACTTTACTATCTGTAATTTCTGCCGCAAAACCTGAAATTGCGAATTATCCTTTTACTACCCTTGAGCCTAACTTAGGAGTGGTAGAGTACCGTGGTGATGCTTCATTTGTAATGGCTGATATACCTGGTATTATTGAAGGTGCAGCAGAAGGAAAAGGATTAGGAATACGATTTTTACGACATATAGAGCGTAATTCTGCGCTACTGTTTATGGTGCCTTCAGATACAGATGACATTAATAAAGAATACGAGATTTTAGTAAACGAATTACGTAAATATAACCCAGAGCTTTTAGATAAGAAAAGGGTGCTAGCAATTACCAAAATGGACTTGTTAGATGAAGAATTGCGTAGAGATATTGAAGCAGAATTAACTATTGATATTCCGTACACTTTTATTTCATCGGTAGCCCATAAAGGCCTTACCGAATTGAAAGATATGGTGTGGAAAGCGATTGATTAATGGAAAATTGTTTCTGATTGAAAAGAGCGATTAGGTTTTGAAACCTAATCGCTCTTTTTGTTTTAAATGGATTGAGTTTTGTAGTTTTAGCACATTGATAACTGGCGTTAATCATTTAAATGAGAAGCTCTTATTTGTTACCCATCAGTTTTATTATTATGTATTGCTTTTCATATTGGCAGTACTCCATGAATAGAAATGAGCGATTGCTTTTGGAGGAAAACGGGATTATTGTGCATGCCGAAACCAAATTGGTTGCAAAAATGCTTTTTGAAGATTGGTGTCAAATAGACTTTGTAACCCAAGATGGGCAACATATTACAGAAGTGAAAAAGTGTGGCGGTATAGAGGGCTTCAGAAAAGACTATAAGAATCTAGACGTAATTTACTTGAAAGGAAATGCAAAGGAGTTTCAAGAGCTATTTGAGTTTAATAAGTATTCGCATTTATTTACGCTGTTTTTCTTTTTTGGACTAATTGGTTGCGGAGGCACTTTTGTATTGTATTACTTCTTGAAAAACTTAAAGAAAGGAAGGAGATTGTAAAAGGGAAGTAAACCCTGTCTGATGATTAATAAACCTAGCTGCTCTTTTGGTTTGTTACTACAGTAAAAACCCTACTTTTGACCCGATTTCAAAATCAGGAAACGTTTCGAAATAAACACGAATATGCTTAAAGAGCTAAAATCACTTCTAGTTTCGGGAAAAGACGAGCAATTGTCGGAATTCTTAGCAGAACTCCATGCGGTAGATATTGCCGAAATTTTGGATGATTTATCCGTTACGGAGGCAGAAATGGTTCTGAATCATCTAGAGGATGAACAGAGTTCTATCGTACTGATGGAAATGGACGAAGACCAACGTAAAAAGTTGGTGGATCGTTTAAGTCCTAAGCAAATTGCGGAGTCTATTATAGTAAACCTAGAATCTGATGATGCGGCCGATTTTTTAAGTGAGCTGGATGATGAGATTAAAGACAAGGTAATTTCTGAGATTGAGGATGTTGAGCACGCCAGTGACATTATTGACTTATTAGCCTATGAAGAAGGTACCGCTGGTGCTTTGATGGGTAAGGAAATGGTGGTGGTTAAAGAAGACTGGGACATTGCGCGTAGTGTACGTGAGATGCGAAAACAAGCCGGAGAAATAGAACAGATTTATACCATTTATGTGGTGGATGAAAATAATGTTTTAAAAGGACGCTTACCCTTAAAAAAACTTTTAACAGTCGATGCTCATTCAAAAATGATTGATGTTCTTATTGAAGATTTAGAAGGTGTTCGCACAGATACTTCGCAAGAAGAGGTCGCCCAAATTTTTGATAAATATGATTACGTAGCGCTTCCAGTAGTAGATACATTGAACCGATTAGTGGGTAGAATTACCATTGATGATGTGGTGGATGTTATTCGTGAGGAAGCAGATAAAGATTATCAAATGGCATCGGGTATCTCCGATGATATTGAGCATTCAGATAGTATTTGGCAATTGACGCGTGCACGTTTGCCTTGGTTGATTATTGGTGTAGGAGGTAGTATGATGAGTGCCGTTGTTATAGGTGGTTATGAAACAGCTATTGCATCTATTCCGGCATTGGCATTTTTTATTCCAATGATTACTGCTACAGGCGGGAATGTAGGCGTGCAATCATCCGCTATTATTGTGCAAGGTTTAGCAAATAACACGCTTAAAACAGACGATTTATTTGGTAAACTCTGGAAAGAGTTAAAGCAAGGACTTCTAAACGGAATTATTATCTCTGCTTTAGCATTAGGGTTTAGCATGCTAATTTTTAATGATGTTAGTTTAGGAGTTACCATAAGCGCATCTCTTTTGTTAGTCATACTTTTTGCCTCGATAACAGGTACATTAATACCATTGACATTAGAGAAGTTAGATATTGATCCAGCATTAGCTACAGGACCTTTTATTACTACCATGAATGATATTACCGGATTGTTTATTTACTTTTTAGTAGGTCAGTATATTTATTCTTTAGTCCTTTAATTTAAGCACGTTGCGTTTCTTAACGCTCTCGTAAAAATCAAACTTTTATGCGCGTTTTATTTATCGATACAGTTCATCCTATTCTAGAAGAAAAATTGACTGAATCTGGTTACAAGTGTACGGATGGTACTTCTTGGAATCATGAGCAGATTATTAGCCAAATCCATCACTATCAAGGGGTAGTAATTCGAAGTAAATTTACTATTGATAAAGCTTTTTTAGATCAAGCGGTTAGCTTAAAATTTATTGCTCGTGCAGGTAGTGGATTAGAAAATATTGATTTAGTAGCAGCCAAAAATCATAAGGTAGAAGTATTTAATTCTCCGGAAGGAAACCGTAATGCGGTTGGGGAGCATGCTCTTGGAATGTTGCTCATGCTTTTTAATAAGCTCAAACAGGGTGACGATGAGGTTAGAGTGGGCCAGTGGAATCGTGAAAAGAACCGTGGAATTGAGCTAGATGGGTTAACGATTGGTTTGATTGGGTACGGAAATACAGGTCAGATGTTTGCTAAGAAACTACGTGGTTTTGATGTAGAAGTATTGGCGTATGATAAATACCAGCTTAACTTCCCAAATGATTGGGCAAAAAGTGTTGCGCTAAAAGACATTCAGAAACAAGCTGATATCATTAGTTTTCATGTGCCTGAAACAGATGAAACTCGTTTTATGCTAAACGATGATTTCATCGCAAAATGCGAAAAACCTTTTTTTTTAATTAATACATCTCGCGGTAAGGTAGTTAGCACTTCTTCGTTAGTTATTGCATTGAAAACAGGGGAAATAAAAGGGGCTTGTTTAGATGTGCTAGAATATGAAACCAAATCGTTTTCAAACTTCACTGAAAACGAATTGCCGGAAGATTTCCAGTACTTGGCAAAGTCTAAAAACACTGTCCTTTCGCCTCATGTAGCTGGTTGGACGAGAGAATCACACATTAAGCTATCTACTTTTTTGTATGCGAAAATAGAGCGTAAATTTGATGCGTTTTAAAGTAATTCCTAAGCCTTTTTTAAGGCGCAAATGACAACCCAATGTTAACATTAAATGAATAATTCCAAATTTCGGTATTAGATTTTTTGTCGGTGTAATTTCGAGTAGTATATGTTAAATTTGAATACCCTGTATTGGTTATCGGAAGAGCCAAATCTAAGCCTAAATTCATTAAGAGTTTTTTTCCAAATGAATATTGTCTTCCAAAACCTGTTGTTGCCACTAGGTTAGAGGATTTTGTTTGGTATGGGTTTTTGTAAATAGGATTACCCAAATTATCTATAGAAATAAAATTCTCTTCTGAGAATTGCATAGATTGAATGTAATATTCTGCTCCAAAGTACCAATAAAATCCGACTGGATTTATGTTAGAACTTCCAAAGAACTTGAATTTACCGCCAATAACTATATTACGCATTTTTGTTTTTTCAGTTGGGCTAAAAAAAAGTTCAGAAGAGACACCTGAAGAAGTTACAGATTCACTAAAACCAACAAGGTTTACGCTAGGGTTGAAGTACCTAATAACGCCTTGAAATGATGTTTTTCTGTTTAAGATATACTCTAGAGTAAGGGTAGGTTTAATTCTAAAAGTTAAACCTTCGGTCTCCTCACTAGATATATCTAACCCTTTGGTTGATGAATATGCTTTGTATTGATAACTGTCGCTAGTTAATATACCATTAGCAATCATGGGAATTTCTATACCAATTAAAAAACGCTTACCTATTAAACCAGGTGCTTGTGCGTGACTGAAACTAGATGCTAAAACGAGGAATAAAATGAAAATGGAGCACTTTATATGTTTTATAGAAATGATCATTTTGTTAGAATAAAATGTCATAATAATTATTTTTTTATTTGGTTAAATATATCGTAAAAATGAGTGTCTAATAGTCCATTAGAATCGTTCATGCCTAGGGTTCTTTCTTCGTACATAACCAGTTTTCCTGTTTCAATATTAAAGAGTGCGAAATAAATAGTGGTCGATTTTTTTGGTGTTACCACATAGTAAATTCCAAAGGGAATTCCAACAATAGTATAGGCACTGATCAATGCAACATAGAACTTGTTTGATCGCGGGTAGGTAGTGTTTACAACTCCCGACCAAGCAAAATACTTGGTGTTGTAGCGTTCAACCAGTTCACTAATCTCTTCTGCCGAGGAGGTTATGTTTGTTCGGTTCTCCATCATAAAACGTTCATTTGCCCATTCATTTATTAAGGAGAAATCATTGTATTTTTGGACATCACCTTCCTTGAATCTATAGCTCGTTAATATTTCTAAACCAAGATCAGCAGATTTGCAGAGTTCTTCGTATTTGTCTAGTTGTTCTACTTCTTCTTTTTCAGATTTAACTTGTTTAAAGGTCTCTTTTTTTCCGTAATTAAGAATGGCATAATAGGGGTCAACCATTACAATTTTATCAATTCCTAAGGAGCGCCCTTTTTTGCGAATCAGTTTTTTATACTCTTTTTTCTCTTTAGCGGATTGGTCATTCAAATCATCATCATCAGTCTCGCCTAATTGATATTTTAGTTTATCAGAACTTTCTTCTCCAGTTTCAAATAACGTTTCAATTTCGTCTTCACAATTACATCCAGCAAATAATGCGTTTGCCCAAAATTTATCAAATACTTCTGAATCGGCCGTCTTCTTTTTGTTCGATTTAATCTTGTCGTATTTACTGGTAACCGTTTTTACTGAGGTGGTGGGTTTTGATTCTTCACTTTTATTTGTACGATCACTTTTGTCATATACATAAAACTCTAAGTCGGTAATTGAAAGCTCATAGTAATAAACTAGGTCTCTAAATAACACTTCCATTCGTTTATTTACAATCTCATTATCAGGATATAACTCATGCAAGTAAAAGTTGTATCGAGCGGCCAAAAGGGTTAAATCTTTTCCTTTTAATTTGTTCAGCAAGTAATAGGATTGTTGAACATTACCTTGTTTCTTTTTATAATACCCCGTTACTTTTTTCCGGTTCTTGCTATTTGCAAACAGCGCAGTTCCGTATAAAATCTCTGCAATGGCAGCTTTAGGTAAAGCGTTCTCTGGGAATTCTTTTTGTAAGATTAGGGCACTATATAAAGCCTCGCTGTAATTTCCATTAATTAATTGAAGACGTAATACTTCATATCTAGCAGCAGCCCTAACCGCGTAAAAATCTTCTTCGGAAACCAGAAAGTTTTTACCGGATTGTTTTTCTGAAATTAAAATATTGTCGGCCGATTTTCTTCTTTTTGCAATATTGGGATGCGTTTGTCTGGAGTCATCTTTATCCTCTTTTACCTCAATATCATTAAGCTCTTCTAAAAAATATTTATCAGGAATTTGATAATTGCTAATTTCTAAAATGCTACTATCAAATGGAATTTCATCAAAGGGTAAATAGGAATAGAGTAACACATCAAAAACACCATCCACTTCAGCAGGGTTGTATTCGGTATTTAAAAAAAGTTTTAATCCTTTCTTATCTGCTTCCACTTCCATTTTTCTTGAAAAACGTGCAGAAGCAAGTTCTTTATCTACGGTTTTAATTCTTCGGTAATCATTTTTATTGCTTCTAATATTACTTTCCTCTATGAATCCCTCCATGACATGTCCTTCCAAATAATGAATGATTTCATGACATAATACAAATGCCAATTGGGCTTCGTTTTCTAATTGAGCAAGTAATCCTGTATTAATGAAAATAATTCCTTGATCAGTAGTAAAAGCGTTAACTACGGGAGACTTTATGGTGTAAACTCGAATATCTAAAGGAATAGAATGGTTTTTCATTCGGATCTCATCCATTACATTGTCAACGTAACTACTAATGGTGTCGTTAAAGCAAACACTACCACTTTGTAGCAGTTGATCTACGCCAAAGTTAGATACTTCATAAAATTTTGATTTAGCCTTTTGGGTTGCGCGGTTGTTTTCTTCACTTGCTTTTTTTGCTTCCTCAATTTTTTGTAAAGTCAGTTTTGTGAAGTCATCAGGAATGGCCCCTTTTGATTTAAGTCCCGTATAATTACCTTCTTGGGCTACAGCAAAAGAGGTAAGGGCAGAAGTTAGGAGAAGTAAGATAAGTTGTTTCATTACATTAGAATTTACCGCAAAATAAGTTTTTAGAAGCAGTAGGCAAGTTGAAATCCGTATGTTTTTATGGAATTTGTAGCAGTTTAAATAGTATTGGTTATTTAGCTTGTCTTCTATTACTTTTGCGCCACATTTTTAGGCATGATAAAAAATAAAAAAATTGTAGTGGTGATGCCTGCGTATAACGCAGAGTTAACTCTAGAAAAAACATATAACGAAATTCCTCGCGATATTGTAGATGAGGTTATTTTGGTAGACGATAAAAGTAGTGATAATACTGCTGCGCTAGCTAAAAAACTTGGTATTGAACATGTTATAACGCATGAGGTAAATAAAGGTTATGGAGGAAATCAAAAAAGCTGTTACAACAAGGCAAGAGAAATCAATGCGGATATTGTAATTATGCTTCATCCTGATTACCAGTATACACCTACCCTTATTGAACCTATGAGCTATATCATAGCAAATGATGTTTATCAAGTAGTTTTAGGTTCTAGAATATTAGGAAAAGGTGCGCTTAAGGGCGGGATGCCAATCTATAAGTATATCGCGAACAGATTACTTACGTTCTTTCAGAATGTTATGATGGGTCAAAAGCTTTCAGAATATCATACGGGTTACCGTGCTTTTTCAAGAGAAGTATTAGAAGCTATTGATTATAATATAAACTCCGATGATTTTGTTTTTGATAATCAAATGTTAGCACAAATTGCGATGGCTGGATACGAAATGGCCGAAGTAACTTGTCCAACAAAATACTTTGAAGAAGCATCATCCATAAACTTTAAGCGTAGTTCAATCTATGGTTTTGGGGTGTTATGGACTTCGGTTAGCTTTTTTATGCAAAAAATTGGTTTAGGAAAATTTAAGATTTTCGAGGGAATCAAAACAAAATAATCAAATTGAAATTCAGTTGTAGGCGTTGCTTGCAAAAGAGTAATTATAAAAAATACTAAGATGAATATTATTGTGCCAATGGCTGGAATGGGTAAACGAATGAGACCTCATACGTTAACTACACCAAAGCCACTTTTACCTATTGCTGGAAAATCAATTGTAAAAAGATTAGTAGAGAATTTAGCGGAGATTAGTGACGAGCCTATTGAAAAAATCGGTTTTGTAATTGGTCGTTTTGGAGAAGAAACCGAAGCAAACTTACTTCAAATTGCTGCTGATGCAGGTGCGGTAGGAAGTATTCATTACCAAGATGAAGCCTTAGGAACTGCTCATGCAATTATGTGTGCAGAAGAAATTTTAGAAGGTAAAACTATTGTAGCCTTTGCAGATACCTTGTTTAAAGCAGACTTTCAAATTGACCAAGAAGCAGACGGTGTACTTTGGGTGCAACAAATTGATGACCCATCAGCCTTTGGTGTAGTGAAATTAGATGAAACTGGCGGTATTACTGATTATGTTGAAAAGCCAACCGAGTTTGTTTCTGATTTGGCTATGATTGGTATTTATTACGTGAAAGACGGAGCATCTTTAAAATCAGAATTACAATATTTATTGGATAACGGAATTATTAACGGAGGGGAATATCAGCTTCCAGATGCATTCCGTAATATGACCGAAAAGGGCGTTAGATTTGTTCCTGGAAAAGTGGATGAATGGTTAGATTGTGGAAACAAAAATGCGACCGTATATACTAATTCAAGAGTTTTAGCTTTTGAGCACGACAAAGGAAATAACCTGGTTAGTCCGTTAGCAAAAATCACGGATTCTGTGATTATTCAACCATGTTACATTGGTGAAGGAGTACAACTTACTAATTGCGTTATAGGTCCCGGTGTTTCTATTAGTGAAAATTCTAAAGTAGAAAACGCTGTGATTTCTAACTCTATCATTTACAGTAATACATCTATCAAAAATAAGTCAGTGGCTAATTCAATGATTGGTCATTTTGTGAAGCTAGAAGACAAATCGGAAGATTTAAATATTGGTGATTATAGTGCGTAATTCTAATACATATATCTGGTTAGTCGCGTTGGTTTTTGTTGCCATGTTTGCATCCTCTTGCGCATCCAGTAAAAAGATAGCTGAAAGCTCTACGCAAACCGCACCGTTGCAGGGTAGAGAGAAAGTGGCTTTTGACGAAACTTTTTTTAATGGATTGTCAGCTAAATATGCCGGAGACTATAAATCGGCTACGGTATATTTTAAGCAATGTTTAACTATTAATCCAAATAGTGTTGCCGTAAAATATGAGCTTTCTACCATTTATATTCATATGGGGTATAATGAAAACGCTATTGAAATGGCGGAAGCAGTAATAGCTTCTGAGCCAGATAATATTTGGTACTTAGAGAATGTAGCATCTGTATATCAAAACACCAAAGAGTATAAAAAAAGTGCGGAGGTTTATGAAAAACTTCTTACAAAGAAGCCTAACGAGGTAAGTTATTATTATGAGTTAGGTTCGGCATACTTGTATATAAACAATGCTGCGGGTGCAATCAATACCTATGAGAACTTGCAAGCTTTAACTGGTTTTGAGAATTCATTGGCTGAACAGCTTTATAAATTGTACGAGCACCAAGGTATGGATGCGAAAGCAGAAGAAGCCTTAATAGAGTTAATTAATCATAACCCAACCGAAATTAGGTATGTAAGTATGTTAGCTGCTTTTTATAAAAAGAGTGGAGAAACGCAGAAAGCAGTTAATTTATATGAGCGATTAAAGAAAGAGCATCCAAACGATCCTTACGTAAAATTGGCGCTATATGAGTATTACCATGAGCTTGGTCAAGAGGAAGAGGCATTTAATAATTTAGAAGCTGCCTTTCGCTCTACAGAGGTGAATATTGATTCTAAAGTAGGTATTTTATTAGCGTTAATGGATGTGTCTGTGAAAGATGCTGCCGTGAAAGAAGAGGTGTATGAATTAATGGATATACTTACTGAGGCTCATCCTAATAACGCAAAAACGTGGGCCATTTATGGTGATTTCTTGTACGGAGAAAATAAGAAAGCGGAATCGAGATCAATGTTTTTAAAATCGATTGAAATTGACAATAGTAAATACCAAGTATGGAATCAAGTCTTATTTATTGATTCTGAATTGAACGAGGTAGACTCTATCATTGCGCACAGCAAAAGTTGTATTGAACTTTTTCCGAATCAGGTTTTGCCACATTACTTTAATGGAATTGGTCATGTTCAAAAGCAAGAATTTAAAGAAGGAATAAAATCGTTAGAAAATGCGAAAGAATTCGCTTATGGTATGCCCGATTTAGAAGTTCAGATTATGGCTAATTTAGGTGATGCTTATTATCAAGTAGGAGAATATCAAAAATCATGGTTTGCCTATGATCATTCTTTAAGAATGAATCCATCAAACGATTATGTCCTAAATAATTATGCGTTCTTTTTAGGAGAGCAGGGAGAAGACTTGGATAAAGCCCTTGAAATGTCTAAAAGAACGGTAGATGAGTTTCCATTGCGTTCGATATATTTGGATACCTACGGTTGGATTTTATTCAAAATGGAAAATTATTCAGAAGCAGTTAAGTACCTGTCTAAAGCAGTGCAATACGATACGTTCAAATCTAGTGAAATTCTAGAGCACTTAGGTGATGCCCAATATAAATCGGGAGATATTCAAAGCGCTGTTAAGAGTTGGCAAGCCGCAAAAGAAAGTGGTGAAGGTTCTGATCAGTTAGATGATAAAATCAAAAACAAAAAGTTAGCTAATTAAAATGAAGCATTTTGTTACGGTATTTTTAATAATTACTTTAGGGTTGGTAGGGTGTAAAAACACCAAAGACACCGGTTCTGAAAATGCGCGTAAAGTGGGTAATAAGAAGACCACGTTTATCGTAGATAAAATTCAAGAAAACGAAGCTAAAAGACCTAATTCATTAAGTTTCAGGTCTAATACGGAAGTAAAGACAGCAGATAAAACAACCACGTTTAAAACCTCTGTACGCATGGTGACTGATAGTGTGATTTGGATGTCTATTACGGCATACAGCTATGAAGTTGCGCGAATTATTGCTACTCCAGACTCTATAAAGTACGTGAGTAGAACCGATAAAAAATTCTATGTTGGAGGTTATGGGTTTATTGAAGGTAAACTAGGCGTAGCGTTTGGTTTTCACGATTTACAATCTATGTTGTTGGCAAGAAGCTTTGGGTTAGAAGATGTAGGAAGTATTAATAAACGTAGCAATAAGCGTAGTTACGTTTTGAGTAGCATCAAAAAGCGAAAGTTTAAAAAGATGCAAAAAGGGAAAGAAGAATACCCTGATGACGTAGAGGTTTTGTACTCGAATTGGATTAACCCAGAAAGTTTTCAAGTAGAAAAAGTATCTTTAATGGATGTGAGCTCTCAAAATAAAGCAAGTATTCAATATTTGACTTTTGAAAACATATCAGAGTATGTGCTTTTAGCATCGCTTAAGATGAATATTATTGCAGGAACGGAATCGGAAATTACTTCGGTGTTTAGTAAGTTCTCTGTAAATCAAAAATTGTCATTTCCGTTTAAGATTTCGACCAAGTATGAAGAAATTGTGGAGTAAGATATTAGTTTTAATCGTTCTTTTTGTAGGGCTTGTTCCTATGCAAGATGCGCAGGCTCAAAACAAAAGAACTGTATTGGAGCGCAAGAAAAGCAGGTTAAAAAGTGATATCGCCTATAAAAACACCCTACTTAAGAAAAACGAAAAAGAAAGAAATAGTACCCTAAATCAGTTAGTCTTACTTCAAGATAAAATTTCTAAACGGTTAGAACTTATTGCGACTATTAATAGTGAAGTAAAGTACTTGAATTCTGAAATAGAAAAAAACGAAGAGCTAATTGCTTCTATGGAGCGTGATGTGAAAACCCTGAAAGAAGAATATGCGAAAATGATTCAGTTCGCTTATAGAAACAGAAGAGGATACGATAAAATCATGTATGTTTTTGCTTCAACAGATTTTAATCAAGCCTATAAACGATTACGTTATTTGCAGCAGTACTCGGAGTTCCGTAAAAAACAAACAGACGATATTAAAAGGTTAGAGAGCGTATTGCTTGAAAAAAATGCGGATTTATTAGCGGAGCGCTCAGAGAAAGAAACGTTAAGAAGTACAGAGAATAATCAAAAGGTAACCCTTGCGGAAGAAAAAAATCAACAGCAATCTATTTATGCTAATCTTCAAAGTAGAGAAGAAGAGTTGAAGAAAGAGATAAAAGAAAAACAGAAAGAACAGCAGCAAATGCAAATGGCTATTGAGAGAATCATTGCCGAAGAAGTTCGTTTAGCGCAGAAAAAAAATGCATCTAAAAAAGGGGAGTGGAGTTTAACACCAGAAGCAAAGGCTTTAGCAAATAGCTTTACGGCTAATAAAGGGCAATTGCCTTGGCCAGTGGAAAAAGGAACGATCACGGATAAGTATGGAATCCATGCGCATCCAGTATTAAGGTCAATAAAAATAAATAACCACGGAGTAGGAATTAGCACCAATAAGGGCGCTACAGCTCGGGTGGTTTTTGATGGTGAAATATCTAGAGTGATTGTTATTCCTGGGGCAGGAAAGGCCGTAATTGTACGTCATGGTGATTATTTAACGGTGTATGGAAATCTGAAAGAAGTGTATGTGGCTTCGGGCGATAAAGTGAAAGTGAAACAAATTATTGGTGAAATAATTACTATTGATGGTAAAACAGAACTGCAATTTGAAATTCATAAAGGCATTTCAGCTACAACCCTAGACCCTTCTTTATGGCTGTTTAAAGGAAGATGATAGTGGTTTAATAGAAATCCTATTCATTTTTCAACGCCTTAAAACAGACCAAAGCATACCATTTACCACCAAACTTTCCTTAAATTTGCGTCAAATTATTTGAAATGACAAATTCAATTTTTCTTATGGGAATGCCAGGCGGATACGAGTGGATTATTATCGGAGTTATCATTCTTTTATTATTCGGTGGGCGTAAGCTTCCTGAGTTAATGAAAGGAATGGGTAAAGGAATTAAAGAGTTCAAGGATGCATCAAAAAATGATGAAGATTCTAAAGAACTAGAAGAAGAAAAAAAATAATTCTGTAGTAATTCTATGGCAATCAATTATACCAACTATTTGGCTTATCGCGGTGCGCTATTAAATGGCGAAACCACAGCTGTTAATGAGGTTAAGTCTTTTTTAATAGAAATAGAAAGTCAGAAACACCTCAATGCTTTTTTAGAAACTTTTGACGAAACTGCTTTAGCAGCGGCTCAATTAGTGGATGAAAAAATTAAAAATGGTACGGCTGGAAAGCTAGCCGGAATGGTGATAGGTATAAAGGATAACCTATGTTACAAAGATCATCAAGTATCGGTTTCTTCTAAAATTTTGAGCAACTTTACTTCCCTGTTTTCAGGAACAGCAGTAGAGCGGTTATTAAAAGAAGATGCGATTATTATTGGTCGTTTAAATTGTGATGAATTTGCAATGGGTTCATCGAATGAGAAATCTGCTTTTGGCCCAGTTTTAAATCCTTTTGATAATACGAGAGTTCCTGGAGGTTCTTCCGGTGGTTCTGCGGTTGCAGTAGCAGCAAATCTTTGTCACGCTTCGTTAGGTTCAGATACAGGCGGTTCGGTTCGTCAACCAGCTTCTTTTACTGGAACAGTAGGGTTAAAGCCTACTTATGGTCGTATTTCTCGCTGGGGATTAATTGCATATGGTTCATCATTAGACCAAATAGGACCGTTTACAAAAACAGTTCAAGATTCCGCTTTACTGCTAGAGGTTATGGCCGGTGGCGATGAGTATGATACTACATCTGCAACAGTTCCCGTAGATAATTACTCTGCAGCCAAATCAGAAGGAAAGAAAAAAATAGCGGTTTTGCGTGATGCTTTAGAAAGCGAGGGTTTAAGTCCAGCTGTTAAAACTAGATTTACCGAAATCATTGAAAAATTAAAATCGGAAGGTCATCAAGTGGAAATAGTAGATTTTAATTTACTAAACCAAATGGTGCCAACTTACTATGTAATTAGTAACGCAGAAGCATCGTCAAATTTATCTCGTTTTGATGGTATCCATTACGGTTACCGTAGTGAAAACGCGACTGATATTGAATCTACTTATGTAAATTCTCGTACAGAGGGTTTTGGTATAGAAGTGAAGCGTAGAATTATGATGGGTACTTTTGTTTTAAGTACAGGATATTATGATGCGTATTTCGCGAAAGCACAAAAAGTAAGAAGATTAATTCAAGATAAAACGAAAGCAGTTTTTGAGAATTACGATTTTATTTTAACCCCAACAACGCCTCATGCGGCATTTAAATTGGGACATAATTCAGATAATCCAGTTGAAATGTACTTGGAAGATATTTTCACGGTTCATGCTAATTTAGCTGGTAACCCTGCTATATCATTACCGCTTGGAAAAAATGAAGAGGGAATGCCTTTCGGGATTCAATTAATGGCTCCGTTTTTTGGTGAAAAGGAAATGTTAGGATTTGCCGACAGAATGATGGGTTTGTAGTCTATTCATTTTTTTATATTATGTTTATTTTGTCTTACTACCCTAGTTAGCTATCAATTTCAGACTGTTTCTGTATAAGATTACTATTTTTGAGAATCTAAAAGTTGAGTAAAACCACTGTATGTCAGAGACTGAAAATACATCCGAAGAAGATATAACGCAAATCAATACTGAAAGCGAAGTTTCAAAGGAACAAGTGAATCCAAAAATTAGCCCGATTAAAATAATTACTTGGGCAGTTTTATTTGTTTGTGTGCTACTTTTTGTCTGGTACGTAAAAGCGGATAGACATACCCCTTATACCGACCAAGCTAGAATTCAACAAGTTATTTTGCCTATTACGCCTAGAATATCAGGGCATATTACGAAGGTAAATGTGCGGTTACATAGCAAAGTAAAAGTTGGAGATACGCTATTTGAAATTGATAAACGACCATTGTACGTGGCATTGCGTAAGGCAGAGGCAGATGTAGATAATGCAGCACAACAAATAGGTGCGGGTAATGCGGATGTGAAATCTGCAGTTAGTAACGTGGGTGTAGCAAAGGCTTCATTAGATCGTGCGCAGAGAAATTTTGATAGAATGGAGAAGGTGTATACAACCAATCCAGGTGCTGTTTCTCAAGCAGACCGTGACCGAGTGGAAACATCTCTTGACCAAGCGGTAGAGAAATTAGCTTCTAGTAAAGCAAATCTTGAAAAATCGCAACAGAAACTGGGGGATACCGGACCTGAAAACCCACAGCTAAGAGCAGCTGTAACAGCTTTAGAAAAAGCACAATTAGATATTAAATTTGCAACTATTATTGCAGAAGCGGATGGATTTATTGAAAGCTTCAATGTAGAAGAAGGTTATTACTGCTCTGCAGGTCAACCGTTAGCTACCTTTATTTCGTATCACGATGTATGGATTCAAGCCGATATGCGCGAGAATAATTTATCTAATATCAAACCGGGCGATAAAGTGGAGTTTGTTTTAGATGTTGCCCCCGGTCAAGTGTTTGAAAGCACAGTAAGTAGTGTTGGATATGGAGTGAGTGCGGGTAATGAAGTAAACCGAGGTGGACTTCCAAGTGTGGGTAGTTCTTCAAGTTGGTTACGTGAACCGCAACGATTCCCCGTAATTATCACCATTAATAACTCCGGATTATGGGCAATCATCCGTACTGGAGGACAGGTGGATGTGGTTGTTTATACCGGAGAGCATTCTTTTTTAAATCCAATTGCACACTTTCAAATCTGGTTGGTTAGCAAACTGTCTTATGTACGCTAAGAAATTACAAATTCATATTTCTAATTGGGGTATTAATGAAACTCGGATTCTGCGATATGCTGTTGGTAGCATTCTTGCGTTTGCTATAGCCATGGGGTTCTCGTGGCCATTATCTTATTTGGTTCCGGTTCTTATTTTAGGTTTTTTAAAACCAAAAGCTGAAACCCCAACCATAAAATCAGCTATTAACTTCGTCCTTTTTTTATCTGTAGCTTGTGGATTAGGATTAATAATTAGTCAATACCTTTTGCCGTATCCAATACTGCATATCATTTTGATGACATTATTGTTTTTACACTTGTTTTATGCGGAGAAATCGGTGATAAATCAAGATTTAAAAACATGGATTATGGTGGCGACCTTGATGATACCTATTATGGGACTATCTTCTCAAGAGCTAGCGTTTGTAGTGGCTGTAAATATTTTGGTCGGAGCAATGGTTACTGTGGGGATAGGTTGGGTAGTTTATCGTTTATTCCCAGAGCCAGAAATGAGTGTGTCTGTAAAAGCACCTTCACCTGTACCAATGTCTGCGGAGAGTAGATTATCAGAAGCCATTACCGGGTTATTAGTGGTGATGCCAATATTAGCTTTGTTTTATTCGTTCAATTGGTCAAATCATGCATTGGTGTTGATTTTTATAGCCATATTGGCTAGTATGCCTGCTATTTCAAAATCATTTTCGTTAGGTAAAGCGATGGTTATTGGAAATTTATTTGGTGGAATAATGGCCATAATTTTGTTCGAGATATTGGTTATGATCCCGCATTTCTATTTTTTAATTTGGATTTCCTTTTTAGCTGCATTGTACTTTGGTACAGGATTGTTCTCAGAAAAAAAGGCGGCTCCTTTGTTTGGGATGGCATTTTCTACTTTATTGGTAATTATTGGATCGGCTACTTCTGGTACCGCTGATGCAGGTGATAAGGTATGGATAAGAGTAATACAAATCGCTGTAGCAGTGATATACGTAGTCCTGGCCTACCGGTTTCTGGATAAATGGAAAGAGTCAAATTTGATAAAAACAGAAGCAGCTATATAATGAATTTAGCAAGAAAAATAGTCGGTTTTATAGTCGTAGGCTTGTTGGCTGTGATGACCAATGGGTGTCTAATGGGGCCAGATTACGTGTCACCAGAATACAAAGGCTATAGCGCCTATCGATTTGATACTAATTACGCTACAGATAGTGTGGTTAATCTTCGTTGGTGGGAGATTTTTGAAGACCCTATTTTAGATACATTAATTGTTCAAGCGTTAGAAAACAACGTTAACTTATTGGCTACTGCAAAAAGAATTGAAGCTGCCAAAACAAATATCGGTTACGTAAAAGCCGACCAATGGCCAGCCTTAGGGTATGGAGTAGGTGTATCAGGTTCGGGAATCGCAGGTAATAATCAAAGTTCATTTTTCGGAAACCCTCAATTAGGTTGGGAAATAGGTTTTTGGGGAAAATATAG
>CAXMPG010000070.1:0-23787 GCA_964195485.1 uncultured Desulfobacterales bacterium | reverse complement strand
TACTCGATAACGTTAGTAGCGTTTACGGTATGGATGCTCTTTTTTGATTCTAACGATGCTTTTATGTTATACAAACTGAAAAGCGAGTTAAACACCATAAGCTCTGAAAAAGAATACTTTGAAGAACGAATTGAAGATACTCGTGCCGATTTAGATAACCTTTTAAACGACAACGAGAAGCTAGAGAAGTTTGCACGAGAAAAGTACCTTATGAAAAATGATAACGAAGAAATTTTTGTTATTGTTGTTGAAGAAGATTAATCGCTCCTCTTAATCCTAATTGCTTATTTTTACTTCCTGTCTAACAGAAATCTGAAAAATGAAACTTAAAAAGGTGTTTTTATGGGTAGTTAGCGTTATTTCCATCATCCTAATTGGAAGTGCTACTTATATTTATTTCAATGCGCAGACTATTGCAAACAATATGCTAAGAGCAGAAATTATTGCAAAATACAATTCTGCTCCTCAAACTCCATACCTCATATCTTTAGAAGGTGTACGCCTAAACCTGCTTACTAATTCTGTTAAGCTTATCAATTTAGAGGTTACACCTAAAGACAGTTTAAGCACCCTTAAAAGAACCATTGACGGGAAATTAATACGAAATACATTCTTTAAACTTAATGTATCAGAAGTTTACCTTAAAAACTTTGATTATGTAAAAGCTTTAACGGATCGTGTTCTAATAGCGGAAAAATTTGAGATTGTGAATCCAAAAATTCACATATACCAACATGAAGGTGACCAGGTAAACCAACCAAAGAACCAAGATACCATTGATATTAGAAGTATATTTTTATCTAATTACGACACGTTTAGAATTGAAAGCATCCATATCAATGACGCCTCCACCTACTATCATAAAGTTTCCGATAAAATGGATACGTCAGATATTTTTTCATTGCATAATTTGAGCTATGAAATTACGGATGTTGTGGTAAATAACAGCACTTTATATTCTGATGAGTTCTTTAATTTTAAGGCCTATTTTTTAAAATCGAAAGACATTAACGCCAAACTAAAAAATGGCACTACTATTAACGTGGAGGCAATTGATTACAGTAGTAACAGTCGAAAACTAGTGATTTCAGGGTTTAATCTTACCCCTAAAACAACTCCAGAACAGTTTTTTAACACCCTTAAATTCAAGAAAGGCTGGCTCAAGCTTGCTATTAATAAAGTTGAAATTGACAGTATTAATATTAAGAACTGGTTAAAAACAAAAGATTTTTATGCCTCTACACTCACTTTAAAAGAACCGGAATTAACTCTTCATACTAATGGTAATTTACCTATTAATCCAAAAGAGGTGAAACCCATGCTTGGACAAGTTCTAAAATCATTAAACCTCCCCTTTTATATGGATAGGATAACTATAATAGATGCCACTATCGCCATGGACATTCTTGGAAAAATAACCAAAGAGCATGGCAGCTTAAAGTTCTCCAAATTAAATGTAGAAGCTGAAAACGTCACGAATATTGAAAGTGAAATTGATAAAAACAATCTCCTAAAAATTGATGCAACCACTAAACTAAATGGTACGGGAAATATAAAAACGAACATTACCATAGACCTAAATAGTAAATCGAGTAAAACGCAATTTACCTTAGAGGCAAAAAATATTGATTTAAGGAAATTAAACTCGGTAACAAGTCCAATTCTACGTGTAAAAGTTTCCGATGGTAAAATGGTCTCTTTGAAAATTAAAAGCAGCATTAACGCTCAAAATGCCTATGGGACCATGGATGCCTATTATAAAGATTTAAAAATACTTTTTGAATCTAAGGATGCGGATAAAAAACCAGGCTTATTCAATTCTGCAGTTTCAGGGATAGCTAACGGTGTTATTAAAACAGAAAATAACCCTACAAGTAAGAATTACCGACAAGGACATTTCGAATTTGATAAGAAACCTAGCAGTAGTTTTTTCGAAATGCTATGGCTAGTTACTCTTAACGGACTTGAAGATAGCGTTATAGGCAGTGAAGGCCGAGACAGTCGCAAACAAAAGAAAGTGGAAAAAGAAAAAACCGGAAAAAATAAATGGCGTTTTTCTAAAAACTAACTCCTACTGGACAATGGTCAGAACCCGTAACCTCATTCAAAATGAATGAATCTTTTACACTGCTCATCAAACTTTCTGAAATTAGAAAATAATCTAAACGCCAACCAATATTTTTTTGACGTGCACCACCGCGGTAACTCCACCAAGAATATTTAACCTCATCTGGGTGAAAAGCTCTAAAAGAATCCACTAAACCTGCTTTGGTATAGTTGTCCATTCCATCAATCTCCACTTGCGTATAACCTGCAGATTTGTTGTAATTAGGTTTTGGCCTTGCAATGTCAATTTCACGGTGACATACATTCATATCGCCACAAAACATCACTGGTTTTTTAGCTTCTAACCCTTTTAAATAGGTAAGCATATCCTTATCCCATTGTTGACGGTAATCTAATCGTTTTAAACCTTGTCCTGAATTAGGAATATATCCATTCACTACAAAAAATGCCTCAAATTCAGCGGTAACAATTCTACCTTCCGTATCATGCTCTGCTATACCAATCCCGTAAGAAACACTTAATGGCTTTGTTTTAGATACTATAGCGGTACCAGAATACCCTTTTTTCTCCGCCTCGTTAGCACTCACAAATAAGTTTAATGGAGCTAAAACTTCTTCTACTTGAAAAACTTGCGCTTTTGTTTCTTGAAAGCAAATAATATCTGCTTCAAAATCATTCATAATATCCAATAGCCCTCTTTTGGCTACTGCTCTAATACCGTTTAAATTCCAAGAAATAAGTTTCATATTGATTGCTTTTTAGAAGTTGAAAGTTAATCCTTTCTTAACTTCATGATTACTTTATTATCTAAATCTGAGAAAATCAATTCTTCTCCTACGAAAGCATATTTTAATGCTTTACCAGCTAATGATTTTGAAAACTCACTCTCTAAATCCATTACTCCTTTACAGAACAACAAGGTGGACATAAAATTTTCATTGAAATAAACAGTGCTATTCCATAGCTCATAACTTCCACCCATTCCGTTACATCCCATATTTGCGCTTACGCTACGCTCCTTGTCGTTAAATATAACTTGAGGCATTTTATCTTTCACTTTTATTTTTTTTCCATTTAAAGATTTTAAAAACCAGGTTCCGTTCAACCTTTCATCCATAAACTTACCACAACCTAAAAGACTTGTCTCCATTCTATTAGTGGGTATATTACCCGTCTCTACACTCAATTCAACCCGAGCTGGCCAGGTTTTATCTTCCATGATATCGCGACAGTCTTCTTTAAAAACCTGTACATAGATATTATTTCCATTAGCGTCACTAGCAGAATATGTCATTCCAATTAAATCCATAATTGGAGTAACTTTTAATTCTTTATAAACCGCTTTTCCAGGTTGGTTAATGTGACTATAAACTATGTCAGAATCAGAAATACTAATTTCCCACTCCGGTTCATGACCAGCTCCTTTAAAGCTATAGAACCCTTCTGGTTTTGACTCCGTACTTAAAGACTCTTTCACATTTTGGACCTTACATGCATTAATGAAAAACGCACCTAACAAGACAATTATAAATCCTATTTTTTTCATACTCTATATAAAAAAGGCCTGCTCAACGAGCAGGCCAGTTAAACCATTTAATTTTTACAAAATAGAAATCATTTTTTACATTTTCAACTCTGCGGGCACTTCGCCCGTTAAAGTTTTCAAGAACATTTCAATTTGACTTATCTCAACATCCGTTAAATCTTTATTCAACTGCAATTTAGCCATAATTTTAATCGCCTCAGAGAGAGTGCTTACACTTCCGTCATGAAAGTAAGGCCCCGTTTTCTCCACATTTAATAAAGAGGGGGATTTGAAAATATACTTATCCGCTTCTTTTTGGGTTACTTCGAATCTACCTTCATCATGTTTCTCACTGCCTGTTAACGTCCAGTAATCAGCATACACCCCAAATTTTTGATACATATTCCCACCAAAAGTTGGCGAAGAATGACAGGTAATACAACCCACGGCAATAAAAGTTTCCATTCCTTCTACTTCTTCATCCGTTAAAGCCGCTCCATTACCACCTACAAAATCGTCAAACCTACTTTTAGTAATCAGTTTACGTTCAAAGGCGCCAATGGCTTTTTTCATATTCTCATAGGTAATAGCCTCTTGATCCTCTGGAAATGCCTCATCAAACATATCAATATATTGATCAATGTTTGAAAGTCTTTCCACTACTTCCTCTTCGCTAGTCATTGCCATTTCCACTGGATTCAATACTGGACCACCTGCTTGCGCTTCTACATCTGGCTCACGACCGTCCCAAAATTGAGTCATATGCAAAGCAGCATTTAATGTAGTTGGCGAATTTCTTCCTCCAAGTCCGCCATCGTTTCCTGGTGAAAAACTTAAATTATCTACCCCATAAGTATCTAAGTTATGACAAGAGTTACAACTAATCGTGTTATCCTTAGATAAACGAACATCGTAATACAACGCTTTTCCCAAAGCCACTTTTTCTGCGGTAATTTCATTTTCTGGGTTATCCGCTTGATCTGGAAGAGTTCCGAAAAAATTCTGCGCTTTTTCTACCGCAGCAGAATGATTATTTGTGACCACTGCAACTACCGTTTCCTTCATTGGTATTGGAGAAGTTGAAACTTCTTTTTTCTCTGCTTCACTGCAACTCACAACTGAAATCGCTATAACTCCTAGTAATAGATATTTAATATTCATAAATTTTATTTATTGAACTGCAATAGTAAAGAGACTTATTTCATTATACAATTCAATTGTTTCTATAGCTTTATTACAATGTCTAATAGGCCATTTCTACAATCTCTTTAGCTTCTTTTGGTCCAATAGACTTATTCTCTCCTAATTCAAACCATCCACGCTCTTCAAACCTTTCAAATACCACCTTGGAAGTACTATCAAAATTTTCAGCATTCTCAGAAAGCTTTGTTTTCATTCCCATTTCATGGTAAAACTGAACGGTTTTAGCAATAGCTGTATTAGCTAATTCATCTACGTCCTCTCCTTGAACATTCCAAACGCGCTTAGCATACTGCGCTAATTTTGCTTTTTTACTTTCAAACTGATGACGTAAAAGGTTTGGGCCTATTATAGCTAAAGTTCTCGCATGATCAATACCGTGCAAAGCGGTTAATTCATGTCCTATCATATGGGTAGCCCAATCTGTAGGAACTCCTTTTTGAATTAAACCATTCAAAGCCATAGTACACGACCACATAAAACTTGCTGCCGCATCATAATCAGATGGGTTTTGGGTCACCTTTGGGCCAATTTCAATTAATGACTGCAAAATGCCTTCTGAAAACCTGTCTGGTAATGTAGCGCTAGTAGGATACGTTAAATATTGTTCCATAACATGAACGTAGGCATCAATCACACCATTTTGCAACTGTCTTAAAGGAATAGACGCCACAACAGAAGGATCAAGAATAGAAAACTTAGGAAATAACCCTGAGCCGCCCATGACTCTTTTTTGCTTCGTTTCCGCTTTGGTGATAACGGCTCCTGAATTCATTTCAGAACCCGTAGCAGGTAGTGTTAATACGGTACCAAATGGCATTCCTTTTAATGTTGGAATTCCTTTTTCTAATATTTCCCAAGGGTTCTCCCCTTCAAAAACTGCGGCACCACTCAAAAACTTTGTCCCGTCAATCACAGAACCACCACCTACGGCAAGTAAAAAATCAATTTTTTCAGACTTTATCACTTTTAAAGCTTTCACTAGCGTTTCATACTCTGGGTTAGCAGGAATTCCGCCAAATTCAGTAACCGTATAATCTTTTAAAGCAGCCATTACTTGGGCATGGATACCGTTTCGTAGAATACTTCCACCACCATAGACTAATAGCACATTCGCATTTTCAGGAATCTCCTTCGCTAAATTGGCTATCTGGCCTTTTCCAAATAATATTTTTACTGGGTTTTGAAATTCGAAATTATTCATAGTTATTTTTTTACAAATTTAATAAACACCAAACAAATAAGGGATTTCATATATGAAATATATCCATAAAAACGCAACATCAAAACAACCTATATATAAGGGTAAGTTTTCAGGCATTTATAACGGCCAATTTTAGGCAGAAATTTTAGTACTTCGAAAAGGTATAATCGACCATTAAAAATGAGGAATCATTAATGCTTTTATATTCTCTGGAATTGCCATTGGTCGACCGGTTTCTTTGTTAACAAATACCAATTCCGTAAACGCAGAATTTAAAATCTCACCTTGGTCATTGAACGTTTCATAATGAAATTGGAATCGAATATGAGGTAAAACCTTAATGGTCACCTTAATGGTAATTTCATCATCATAATAAGCCGGTTTTTTATACTTCACGTTAAATTCCGAAACCGGAAGTAAAACACCATCATCTTCTAGTTTACGGTAACTAATTCCTAGAGCGCGCATAGCCTCCACCCGTGCAACTTCAAAATAAGTGGCGTAATTTCCGTAATAAGCGTAGCCCATCCTATCGGTTTCAGCATATCTAACTCTAAGTTTAACTTCTTTAATAAACATATGAACATTGTTTGATAAAAATTCTGTATTTTCGAAAACCAATCTCGATGGACAAAAATTCAAAATTTAATTGAGGTAAAAGAACAATGTACAATCTTTTATTTCTGTTGATAAAAATGTTTATTAAATGTTCATAAAGTTGTTAACAACGGTTAAGTGATTGGACTATAAGAAGGTTGCAAAATCATCGCAGGAAGTGAGGCCTTACACGCTAAATCTTTTTTAAAATACAATAGCCAAATGATTTTTTTTTTAACTTTTTTATGTCAATTTTTGTTAGAGAATTTGAATAAAGGGAGTAATCTATACTGTGGGGGTGAGTTACAAAACTGAAAGTTCAAGTCCAGTAATATTTTTTATAAATAATTAATACAGGAGTGCACTAATGGGCAAAATTTACGAGAGTGTTTGGGCTAAATGTTTAGACGTAATTAAGGACAATGTAAGTCCACAAAGTTTCAAAACATGGTTCTTACCAATTAAAGCGGTAAACCTTAAAGGAGATACCTTAACTATCCAAGTTCCTAGTCCGTTCTTTTATGAATGGCTAGAAGAACATTACATTACTTTACTTAAAAAAACTATTAAGAAGGAGCTAGGTCCTCGTGGTACTTTAGATTACAGTATCATTATGGAGAATTCTAAATCTTCTAGTAAACCAACGCAGGTAACTATACCTGCAAGTAATCGCATGGCTGCTCGTAACCCTGCGATTTCTGTTCCAATGGAAATTGGTGCTCGTGGTATTAAAAATCCATTTATCATTCCAGGTCTAAAAAAGGTTGTTGTTGATTCACAATTAAATCACAACTTATCTTTCGAAAACTATGTAGAAGGAGAATGTAACCGTTTAGCGCGTTCAGCAGGTTTTGCTGTAGCAAACAAACCAGGTGGCACTTCTTTTAATCCACTATTTATTTATGGTGGTGTGGGTCTTGGAAAAACGCATTTAGCGCAAGCTATTGGATTGGAAATTAAAAACAATCACCCAGAGAAAACGGTTCTTTATGTTTCTTCTGAAAAGTTTACACAACAGTTTATTGAGTCGGTTAGAAATAACACACACAATGACTTCATTCATTTCTATCAAATGATTGATGTGTTATTGATTGATGATGTGCAATTTTTTGCTGGTAAAGAAAAAACACAGGATGTATTCTTCCATATCTTTAATCACTTACACCAAAGTGGAAAACAATTGGTATTAACGGCTGATAAGCCACCAATTGAAATGCAAGGAGTAGAACAACGTTTATTATCAAGATTCAAATGGGGTTTAAATGCCGATTTACAATCTCCTGATTTAGAAACACGTATTGCTATCTTACAAAAGAAAATGTATATCGAGGGTATTGAGTTACCTAAAGAAGTGGTAGAATATTTAGCATACTCTATAAACACGAATGTTCGTGAATTAGAAGGTGCTTTGATTTCTTTAATTGCACAATCTTCCTTAAACAAAAAATCAATCACGTTAGATTTAGCGAAACAGATGATTGACAAGTTTGTTAAGAACACCGCACGTGAGGTTTCTATCGAGTACATTCAAAAAGTAGTTTGTGATTATTTCAACTTACCAATGGAGTTGTTAAAATCTAAGACACGTAAACGTGAAGTAGTTCAAGCACGTCAAATTGCCATGTTCTTCTCTAAACAGATGACTAAAGCTTCTTTAGCTAGTATTGGAGCGCATACAGGCGGAAAAGACCACGCAACGGTATTACATGCTTGTAAAACGGTTAACAACCTTATTGATACGGATAAACGCTTCAGAGGGTATATTGATGACTTACAAAAGAAAATTACTTTACAGTAATCTCTTTTCATACTATTAGAAATCCCGATAACTAACGTTATCGGGATTTTTTGTTTCTAGTTGTTTCTAGATAAGTCTAATACTAATATCGCGCAGAATCTCTGCGACTTTTAAGCCTAGATTAAAAATTATATTCTACAACCGCCTGAATTCTTACATTTTCACCACTACTCTCAAACTCATCGGTTCTAAAACCATAAATTCCTTCTAAGGCAATATTTAATGGACCAACTACATGCCAATATAGATTAGCACTAGCGTATGAACCTGTGAGTAACGTAGGACTTGGAAAACTTAAAGGATTATCTAATTCCACATATCCATACACAAATGTGGAGCTAAAATGATTATGATCTCTTTTTGCGTAATTTTTCTTTCCCCAAAATAATTGATATCCCAGGTAACCGCCATAAATAGGCACCAATTCTAAATTCCCTTTGGTATCTGGAACAGCATCCCAGCCACCACCGCCAAAAGAAACTAAGTACCTTGAAATCCCAATACCATAAGCCGCTTGATAAATAAACTTATCACGGCCAAAAAACTCTTGCGCACCAGAAACACTAAATCCACCACCTAGTTTATATGTAATTGTGTTTGTGGCATTTTTATATTCAATAGCTCTTCCTACACCTGCAATTTGAAAGTGTCCCGTTTTCCAACGTAACTCATAATGCGATACCAAATCAGGAATAGTTTGATTAGCGGGCGTTACGAGTGTATCAATAAGTAAATACCTGTTATAATCTAGTGTTGGAACCTCTAGCCCTATTGAAATATCAGAGTTTGCATTAGGACGAATAAAGTAGGTTACTTGTGCGCTCCTCACCCACGCACCGGTAGCTGGCCCATCAAAATCAGTAATATTTGGCCAAGCCTCTTCATCTGTAAAACCGGACCAAGTTTGCCCTATTCTAAAATTTTTAAACCGAACATACGCATGCCGAAGTCGTAAGCCTCCTCCTCCATCACCATAGAAATCAGTTTCTATGTAGGATTTTATCTCCCCAATAAACTCGGTTTGAAAAGTAGTCGCGAAAATTAATCGTGTTTGATTCATATCCGCATGATACTGTGGATCTGCCGGAACATTTTCTCTTTCTGTAGGAATGGAAGGCAAGTGCATGGCAGAAACATTAGGAATTCCCTCCTTGTCGTAAAAAGCGCTAAACTTCACCCAAGCCGTAGTATAAAATTGCTTTTTAGGCTTTCCGTTTAAAGAGTCAGCAGACTGTAAGATTAATAATTGTGCTTGAACTTGAAAAGACAGCATTCCGATTATAAATACAAGTACTATTTTTCTCATAACCATTCCATTAAATCGTATGATCTAAATTAATTTATTTCCAAAATCAATCCATCATGCGCAGGCAAAACATTTTCTGGTAATTCTTTAATCAAATCTTCATACCTCCCCATTTGATGACTAAAGTGTGTGAGATATGCCTTTTTAGGATTGATAGTTTTAATAATTTCTAATGCTTCTGGTAGCGAAAAGTGAGACACATGCGATGTCTTTCTCAAAGCATTTATAACCATGACTTCCACTCCTTCCAGTTTTTTCAATTCTTCTGGAGCAATAATATTGGCATCTGTGATGTAAGCAAAGTTTCCAATCCTATACCCAAAAACAGGCATTTTGTAATGTGTTAAAGCAATTGGAATTAACGTCAAACCTAAAACCTCAAATGACTTATTTACAATGGTGTTTAAATTCAGTTTAGGTACTCCTGGATATTTCTCATCACTAAAAGCATAATGAAATTCTCTTTTTAAGGCGCTCTGCACTCTTTCTGTTGCAAAAATCTCCATAGGTCTCTTCATCCAGAAATTAAACCCTCTGATGTCATCTAAACCAGCTACATGATCTTTATGCTCATGCGTATAGATAACAGCATCTAGTTTTTTCACTTCTGCACGTAGCATTTGGTATCGAAAATCTGGCCCCGTATCAATCACTAATGAAACCTCATCTGTTTCTACTAAAATAGAAGAACGCAACCGTTTATCGCGAGAATCTGTGGATTTACAAACCTCGCAATCACATGCGATCATTGGCACTCCTTGCGAAGTACCGGTACCCAAAAACGTTATTTTTAATTTACTCATAAACTATTACCCAAATGAATTCATTACTATTTTACACATTCAATGACGTTGCTCAAAAACATATTATGGTCAAAACCACCTCGTTTACATTGCCCCAAACGCACCACTACCAGTTTCTTAGATGGAACCACATAAACACGTTGTCCTTCATAGCCATCCATCATATACATATCGGCAGGAACGTCCGGATAAATTCTATTGGCTTCATTTCCGCTTTCACCAGCGTTAAGCCACCATTGCGCTCCGTACATTCCTTGAGGCGCACCTTTTACAGGAGCTACCGTATATTCCACCCAATTAGTAGGCAAAATCTGTTCTCCATACCAGTTTCCGTTATTCAAATACAATTGTCCCATACGTGCCCAATCTCTTGTGGTGGCCCATAAATAAGACGAACCTACCTGGGTACCGGATGCATCTGGTTCAAAAACCGCAGACGTTACTCCAATTTTAGAAAACAATTCAATTTGTGCAAATTGGTAATAATCCTTCTCTCCAGCTTTGTCGCGTAAAATTTGAGCTAGAATATTGGTTGTACCACTAGAGTAATACCATTTTTCGTTCATTTCAAACTCTTTTTCTTGCGATGCCGCAAAATTCCCCATTTCAGAATATTTATACAGCATATTGGTGGCTGTACTCACGTTTGAATACACTTCTTCCCAATGTAAGCCAGAGCTCATTCTTAATAATGCATCGGTAGTGATTAGGTGTCTTGGGTCATTTTTATCTGCCCATTGACGTACTGGAGCGGGTTCAGAAATATCAATCATTCCTTTTTGCACCATTATTCCAAACAAACCATTTGTTACACTTTTAGCCATTGACCAACCTAATTGAGCTGAGTTTTTGTCAAAACCCTCAGCATATTGCTCTAGGATTAGCTGTCCGTCATAAATAACTAAAACGCTTCTGGTATTTGCAGGTATTTCTGGATGCGTATTATCAAACGACTGGCTTAAAACATTTTGTAGTTTTTCTATATCGATATTGGAAATGGTAGTATCCATTACTTTAGTTCCTAAGGGCCAATAAACAGTATCGGATAAGGACAAAATATTTAAATCTACACTAGGAAGGGATTCACGTATTTCTTCTTCTGAAATTTCTCTAATCAAGGTACAGCCTAGCCCTTTTCTATAAATAGCTTTTGCATATGCAAATCCAAAAACAGAACCGGTAGCTGAAGAATCTTCCCTATTCACTTCAAAAGTTCCGAGCGATAATGGAAATGCGCTCAACTCATTATCAATCGCACTTTGCGATGTTCTATCACCTACAAATACACATGAACAAACTCCTTTGGCTCCGAAACCAGAAATTATTGGTCCGAAATTGAGAATAAAATAAATAAATCCACCTATTAGAATGGTAGCTAAAGCAATGAGTATTTTAGATAATATCTTCATACGATTCCTGTGTTTTTTTTGTATTCACACAAAGAAAACATAAGTACCGAAATACTTTAGGGAAAATTCACAATGTTACTAACGTTGGTTTGGGATTGGATATTCAACCCTTCACCCTAAAAAAGAAAAAACACCCAAAGCTATTCTCTAGAAATGAAAACGTATCACATGAGATTAAACCAACAACATTAACGAAATTGTTTATCCAAGTTAATTACCTGTTCAATTAGTGACTCATCACCGTTATTAGTGATTTCAAAATCCGAATAAACCAATCTTTGTTTATCCGTTAATTGATTTGAAATTCTTTGACGAACCTGTTCTATTAATACATTGTCACGTTTTACAACCCGAGCAATTCTCTTGCTTTCATCGGCAGTTACAACCACTACTTTATCGCATTCTTTATACGCACCAGACTCCACTAATATAGCAGCTTCTCTTAGCACATACGCAGATGTTTGTTCTGATTTCCAAGTATCAAAATCTTTTTGTAATTCAGGATGAACTAAACTATTAAGCTTTGCTAATTGGCTCTTATCGTTAAAAACAATATCGGCTAATTTGGCTCTGTTAATTTCATTACCAGAATAAATTTCTGAGCCATATTCTAAAACCATGGCTTGCTTAAGGGCTCTACTTTCTGAGTACAATGCTTTTGCTCTCGTATCAGAATCGTAAACCGGAATTCCTAATTGATTGAAAATTTTAGAAACCGTAGACTTTCCGCTACCAATACCTCCAGTAATACCAACTACTTTCATAATATGGTATTTTCAACATCCATTTTAAGGTAACCTACTCGTTCTGGAGTAAACTGAATCACGTTTACATAGCTTGGTAATGTTCTTACGTATACTGGTAATTTAGACGGCATTTTTAGCACATCTTCATATTTTACGATTACATCAAACAATTCTGGTTTAATAAAGTCGTAATGCGATAAACCTGTAGAATATTTTAGGATTACAAACCCAGGTAATAACCGGACTCTTTTTCCTTCAGGCATTTCAGAAATATGAATGGGTACTTTTATTTCCCCTTCGGTAAGTGCCTCTACTTCTATCATCATAACGGCAGATTTGAATTCTGGAGAAAGCACCTTTGAGTTATACGCCAATTTCACTTTAATTTCTTGGGATTCCATTACATCATCAAGTATTACATGTTCTGTAATAATTTCGGTTGTAGAATTTAAAACGGATAAAGGGCCATGTGTACTAACTAATTCAGGCACACAATAAATGGGCCGTTTTAGCACCATTCCTTTAGCAATAGAAATACTGAAATTAGGCTTTATGTCTACATCTTTGGTTAAACCTCTTTCGGTAATCACCTCAATAGTATCACGATTTACTCTACTAACGTTTACGTTGTTACTTAACTGGCTTCGTAAATCATTAATAATAAGAGACGTGGGTATTTGCGCTCTTTTCCTTGAGCCAAGAGTTTGAAAATCAAGGGTTGCAACATCAATGATAACGGTGTCATCTTCGGCTAAATCTCTAAATTGAAGCAAGCTATAGCCATCACCACTAAGCTCAATTTTAATATTTTTATGGGGTACGGGAGAAAAAGCTTGATTGCTAGGTAGGTTAATATACTTTATTGAAATATCAACTGCTTCCGTATAGGTTTTGTTAAGGGCATTCAAAAGCCAAAACCCAGAGGATAGCACAAGGCTAATTATAAAAACATAAAATCTCCGACCCGGCTTATACCGCGCAAATTTACTTGCCGTATTTTCCGAGTCGGAAATTCGCATTATTTACTGGCTGCTACTGCTAATTCGCTATCGCCTGTACCAGTAGTATATTCTGGAGAAATTCCTGAACGCTCTACCACAAAACGCGTTTTGCTTTCTGCTTCTAAAACAACCGTAGTTTCTCTAATTTCTAACACTTTTCCGTGTATTCCTCCAATAGTTACTACTTTATCGCCTTTTTGCATAGCCGCTTTAAAAGCTTTTGCTTCTTTAGCCTTATTCAATTGAGGTCTAATCAAAAAGAAATAAAATACGATCGCAATTAAAATTAGCGGTCCGAACTGTGTCAACATTGCATTAAAATCCATCTTTCTTTAGTTTTTATTCTGGTGCAACTACTTCTCCTTTTAAAACAATAACATTGTTTATTGGATATGTATTTGCGGTTATATATACTTTTTTTGTTTGCTTACCTTTTTTACCTTGGCTATTAAAAACCACTTCAATCTCTGCAGATTGACCCGATTTTATTGGTCTTTTTGGCCATTTTGGAATAGTGCATCCACAAGAACCATTGGCGGAAGAAATGATTAAATCCACTTCACCCTCATTTGTGAATTTATAGGTTTTTACAATGCTTTCGCCTTGAACTATCGTCCCGAAATCTTGTTCCGAAACTGCAAAAACCATTTTGGCTAATTCCTTTTCACTTTTCTCTGAAGAAGCCGTAGCCGGATTATTTACTAAGTCAGGAGAAAATGCACCATCATCCGTTGTCTCTGAGCAAGAGCTTATGCCCAATGACATTACTAAAACTAAACCACTTATAATTGACTTCATCGTATTCTTTTATTATCTACTAATTAAACCTAGTCCTGATTTATTTAATTTTTTGTCTGTTTTTAAATCCATCAAAACCTTATCCAGTACTCCATTAATGAATATTCTACTTTTCTCTGTACTATAATTCTTAGAGATTTCTAAATACTCATTCATTGTTACTTTCACAGGTATAGACGGGAAACTAGTGAACTCGGTTATGGATATCTTCATTAAAACGGTATCTAAACGCGCAATACGCTCTATATCCCAATTTTTAGTGTACTTCTCAATAAGATTCATTGAGCTTTCACTTTGTAAGATTGTTTTATGATATAATTCTTTTACAAATTTCAAATCTTCTCTTTCACTTTTGAAAAGAGTCATTAAAACTGGTTTTGAAACAGCCTCATTTCTATCTTCTTGCGCAGAACGTAGTTTATCTTCTGCATCTGGCACTTCTGACACGGAGAAATCAACTTCTGTTTCTAACCTTTCTTTGGCCAATTTAAGTTCATCTTCTGCGTTTTCAACCGCATTCCATTCCAATCCTGGACGCAGTGCACTCAATGTTTTGACCACATTAATACTTACCATTTGCACGTCATCGTACCAATAAATACTTTGTTCTTCAAACAAATCTAAAATCACCTCGTTTACCGCAATGTAATTTTTGAAGATGTAAATCAGAATTTCTACTTCATGTTGAAAATTGTGACGTGGATTAGACATAAAAGCTTTGTACTTTTTGTCTTCTTCAACGGCTTTCCAAATTTTCTTGATATTATCAGACTCCATAGCCCAATCTATCTTATCTGAATATAGTCTGAATTTTTTGTTGTTCTCTAGTGTTTGAATCGCATCACTATACGCAAAACGTAAGCTAGGATTTAAATCTTCTTTCGAAGCAAGGCGTTTTTCCTTCTTTAATTCTATACTTTTTCTGCTCATTTCTACTACTTCTAGTAGTAAACTAAGCATGTTAATATATAAATTAAATACCTCATCTAAACTTTTTACGAGAGATTTATCTCCCTGTTCTAAGTCATGGTTCGCAGAATCGTAAGCGTAAATCGCTTGCATTACTTTAACCCTTAGGTACCTTCTATTAAATAACCCCTCCATCAAAGATCTTTTTATTCTTGTCTCATTTTCAAATAAAAATAAAGCGAAAAAAGCCCTACTTTTGAAGCCGATTCAAATTGAATTTTTTGCAGGTGCAAATTTAGTGCTTTAAGTTGTAAAACCACCTCACTATTTTCGCATTATTTTCAGTAATATTCTGTGTCAGCGTATAACAGTGGGATTCATTAAACGAATCATTTTACCACTTCAAAGCGCACCATGAAATTCCTTACTAAAACTAACATCCCGTAAACAATTCATTATTGAACCAAAATTAAACATCAAATACGTTAATTTCAAATTATAAATGCGCTCACTATTTTACTTAAATAAATACTTTTTCAAATATAAGTGGCGCCTATTATTAGGGCTCTTTTTTATTACGGCATCTAACCTTTTCGCCATATTACCGGCACAAATTGTACGTGTTGCCTTTGATGTAGTTGGCGATACCGTGACCCGATTCAGGTTAATGGATACTTTCAGTTTCCAAGAAGATTACTTTGAGTTTATGTCGTTTGCAATTCTCATATTCGGGGTAATTGTTTTTGTAATGGCGATCATTAAAGGGGCGTTTACATTCTTAAACAGACAAACCATTATTGTGATGTCGCGCTTAATTGAGTACGACCTTAAAAACGATATTTTCGACCATTACCAAAAGCTGGACACCACCTTTTATAAGAATAATAGTACCGGTGACTTAATGAACAGAATTAGCGAAGATGTAAGTCGGGTTAGAATGTACATAGGTCCTGCGGTGATGTATACCACTAATATGATTGTAATTTTCATTCTTGTGGTTTGGGCAATGTTATCTGTAAATGTGGAGCTAACTCTTTACGTATTATTACCGCTACCCTTTTTATCGGCATCTATTTATTATGTGAGTAATATTATCAATATTAAAAGTGAATTAGTGCAAAGGCAACTTTCTACTATCTCCACTTTTGTTCAAGAGGCCTTTTCAGGAATTCGCGTTTTTAAAGCCTATAGTTTAGCCGAACAACGCGATGCGCTCTTTGATACAGAAACCGAGAGCTATAAAAATGTCAACCTAGATTTAGTAAAGGTTAATGCGTTATTTATGCCGTTAATGGTTCTCCTTATTGGATTCAGTACCATTATAACCATTTACATTGGTGGAAAACTAGCTATTGCAGGTGAGATTTCTTCGGGTAACATTGCCGAATTTGTGATTTACGTGAACATGCTTACTTGGCCTGTTGCCGTGGTAGGTTGGGTTACTTCAATGGTTCAAAGAGCCGCAGCATCGCAGACAAGAATCAATGAATTTTTAAACATTGAACCTACTATTTCATCTCCTACCAATGAAGATACGCCTATTACAGGAGATGTTTCTTTTAAAAACGTCAATTTCACGTATGCTGATTCAGGTACCGTTGCTTTAAAGAATGTGAGTTTTGATATTAAGAAAGGAGAATCGCTTGCTATTACAGGAAGAACCGGTTCGGGTAAAACAACCATTGCGCAATTATTAGCGCGACTTTACGATGTAACCGATGGCGAGATTAAAATAAACAACACCCCCATTAAAGAAATCAACTTATCTAGTTTACGTAAAAATATTGGTTACGTAAACCAGGATGTTTTTCTGTTTTCTGATACCATCGCAAACAATATTGCATTTGGGTCTCAAGTAGAGAATATTGCCATGTCAGAAATAGAATCGGCTGCTAAAAAGGCTGATATTTATCGTAACATTTTGGATTTAAAAGAAGGCTTTCAAACCAAAATTGGAGAACGTGGAGTTACTTTATCTGGTGGACAGAAACAAAGAATTGCCATGGCTCGTGCGTTAATTACCGATCCAGAAATTCTTATACTGGATGATAGTTTATCTGCTGTGGACACAGAAACCGAAGACACTATTCTCTCCCACCTGAATAAGTTTATGAAGGGGCGTACCACCATTATTATTTCGCATAGAATTTCATCTATTAAGCATTGTGATAAAATAATGGTACTGGATGATGGCGAAGTGAAAGAATACGGAAACCATGCAGAAATCATGAAAAATGATGGTTTATACAAACTGCTATACGATCAGCAACTTTTAGAAAGCGCTAATTAACAGTGGTCATAAAAACGTCAGTAATTAGCGACCAAGTTAGTGACGTTTGTCAGCGGTTATCCATGACAAATATTTCATAATTCATTTCTAATTGTTGTAATTTTGTAATCTAATATTTTATTGATGATAGATAAAAGTAAAGAGACTAATACGGTATCATTTGATGATACAGAAACGGCATTTTCTCATCTTACAGATAAAGATTTAAACTTTTCAATTACCATGTTTCAACTAATGCAGAGTCCTGCACTAGTGAAAGTTGGCACTGCACTTTCAAATTTTGCGTTAGCGGCACATTTACCTATTACTGGAATTGTTAGAAGTACGGTTTTTCGCCAGTTTTGCGGTGGGGTGGATTTAAAAGAAAGTCTGGAAAAGGTAGCCGAATTAAACGCTTCAAACGTAGGCGCAATTTTAGATTATGCCGTGGAAGGTGCGCAAGAAGAAGAGGCATTTGAAAACACTAAAAATCAAATTATTGAGGTCATTAAAAAAGCAGAAACAACCGAAGGCATTCCGGTTGCTTGTATGAAAATGACTGGAGTTGCTCGTTTTGAATTATTAGAGAAAGTTACTGCTGGTTTAGATCTTACCGAAAATGAAAAACAGGAGTACAAACGTGCGGTAGATCGTTTTGAGGCAATTTGTAAAACTTCGTATAATACTGGAATTCCGATTTATGTTGACGCAGAAGAAACATGGATTCAACCTGCTATTGATAGGTTAATAGAATCTAGAATGCGTGTTTACAACAAGAAAAAAGCCGTTGTTTTTCATACTTTACAAATGTATCGTTCTGACAAAATGGATCACCTTAAAAAGCTTATTTCAGAATCAAAAAATGAAGGTTGGTTTTTAGGAATTAAGTTTGTTCGTGGTGCGTATTTGGAAAAAGAAAACCAACGCGCTAAAAACATGAATTATAAAACTTTGATGCAGCCAAACAAGCAAGCTACAGATGACGATTTTGATGGCGCAATCAAGCTGATGGTCGAAAATATTGATCATACTGAAATTTGTAACGGCACACATAACGCACTAAGTTCCATGAAATTGGTTAACTTAATGAGAGACCACAAATTGAAAAATGGTGATAGACGTATCTTCTTCTCTCAACTCAAAGGAATGAGTGATACTATTAGCTTTAATTTAGCCGATGCCGGATATAATGTTTCAAAATACCTCCCGTACGGACCTGTTAAAGCAACTATTCCTTACCTCACCCGAAGAGCCGAAGAAAACACGGCCATTGCAGGACAGATGGGTAAAGAGCTAAGTGACTTACTAGACGAAAGAGATAGACGTAAAGCGTTGAAATAAAACACATTTTAAAGCCTCCGAAATATCGGGGGCTTTCTTTTTAGTCTTAATTCCTAGTTTGCAAAACCAACCCTTTTACTGTAATTTTCGTCCTTCAACTTAAGATTTATATTGCTACACATTTCTTATTTTTTTCTATATCTGAAATCAGGATTTAAACACCCAATTAATATTGAACAATAATATCAATTTCTCGGTTCTATGTAAACATTGGAAAATCATATTAGGATTTTTATTCCTTTTTTTAAGTTCCGATTTAAAAGCCTTCCACCTCGTAGGTGGCAATTTGGGGTACACGTATATAGGGGCTGATACAAATACACCTGGAAATAGTCTTATTACCATTACACTTGATGCCTATATGGATTGTTTAGCGTCAACTTGGTTAAATGGTTCGTTTCCTGAGCCGGTTATTAGAATCGGAATTTATGAAGGTGTATTTGCACCAACGACTCCCTTAAATAACACCCAATCGTTTGGATTGTTTTTAGATTCGGTCATCGCGGTTGACCCAAATTTACCGGTAGTTTGTGATTCATTTAATTTATTATCTAATGTTTGTGTGAAGCTGGTTAGGTACGAATCCACCATTTCCTTACCCACCTCAACATTGGGATATTGGTTAATTTATGATAGATGTTGCAGAAGAGGCGGAATACTAAACTTAAGTAATTCTGCTAATCAATCATTTGCCTATACTACATGGATTCCAGCAGATTCTAGCGGTATTATAATCAATAGCTCTCCACAGTTTACAGATACCTTGGTTTCCTATTTATGTACCACGGATACTGCTTATATTCCTAACTCTGCTGTTGACCCAGATGGAGATTCGTTGGTATACGCCTTGCAAACGCCTTATAATGGAGTTACTGGAAACGGAAACCCTGCCTACATTCCATACAACACTGCTTTAATGAATCCGTATAGCTTCCCGCCCATTGATGCTTTTTATCAAACAGGATTCAATTTAACAAATTTACTTGGTCCAGGAGGTTGGTCATCTGTTAACCCAAGTACTGGTTTGACGCGTTTCTTAACAAATAGTACAGGCGTTTATGTAGCCTCTGTTGAAATACACGAGTACCGGAACGGGAACTTATTAAGTGTTACCCGAAGAAACATGCAGTTGATAGCTGATAATTGCCCGAATAACAACATGCCTATCCAAGATATTTCAAACCTAGACCCAAGTTCCACATCTCCGCTAACCTATGAAGTAGAGGAAGGCGATACCATTTGTTTTGATTTACAGTACAATGACCTAGATGGTGATCCATTAAAGTTTGAAGCTTCCTCCGACATTTTTAATTCAGCATTAACAAATCCAGTGGCCACAGTTACGTCTCCTGTAAATGGGATTGGCTCCGTAACTGGAACAATATGCTGGAACACCTCTTGTTCTCAAGGTAGGGCGACCCCTTATGTGGTAGATGTTATAGTTACCGATAGTAACTGTCCACCACTTCCACTACCCCAACAAGTTAATATTAAAGTCATTCCCTATCTTGGACCTCAAAACATTTATGGAGATTCAGTAGATTGTTTGACCAATTCGCCATCCAATTATAGTACTGATATACTTCCTAATATTTCCTATAATTGGATTACAAACGGAGGGGTAATTACCTCTGGAAATGGAACACCCAATATTATAGTCAACTGGAATACTGGTATAGCAAGCGGAATTATTTCCTTAGTTACCTCCAACGCTAGAGGCTGTTTTTCAGATACTATTACTAGAGTTATTATATTATCTGACGTAATTGCAGATGCAGGAGTCGATACATCCGCTTGCCTCGGAAATCCAATCCAATTAGGCGGAAACCCCACCACTTCAAATCCCAACAATTCTATTTTATGGACTCCTTCAGCAGGTTTGAATGACCCAACTTTGGCTAACCCAATGGCCAATCCCGCAGTCACAACCACGTATATTGTAAGCTTAACCGACACTAGAGGTTGTTTAGGTACGGATACCGTTGTGGTTACCGTAAATCAATTGATTCCATCAGGGATTTTGAGTGATTACTTCTTATGTCCGGGTGATACACTTCAAGTTAACGCGGCAGGAAACACATTCTTATGGGGACCAAATCTATTTATTTCGGCAATCAATATTCCAAACCCGCAGATTTATGCACCAACTGACCAGACCTATTCTTTAAATTATTTTGATGTGAATGGGTGTGAAGGAAATGACACTACCGTTATTACCGTAAACGCTACAATTCCTACTGATGCAGGGCTAGATGCTCCAGTTTGTGAGGGAGATTCTTTTCTTCTAGGCGGAAACCCAACCGGACCTTTTGGAACCACCTATTTATGGTCGCCTACTACAAATATGAATAATAATACTTTCGCTAACCCTAGTGTTTTACCATTAGCCACAACTTCATACATAGTTATTACAAGTAACGATACATGTACGGGTACCGATACTGTTTTGGTTACCGTAAACCCCGTTCCAAGCTTAACTATGCCAGCTGACACCTACGTTTGTGCTGGAGATTCTACTCAATTGTTAGCTATTGGAACAGGAGCTTTTGCATGGAATAATGGTACGACACTTTCGGATACCAACATTGCAAACCCCATTGCATTTCCAACTTTGGGCACCTTTTACACGGTTACGCTTACGGATGCAAAATCATGTGAATCTATTGATTCTGTTTTTGTGGATAATCAGCCTTTACCTATTGTTTCGGCTGGAGGGATTGTGAACGCATGTAAATTCTTACCTACTCCAATTGGTGGAAATCCCACTGGACCAATTGGCGCCACTTATTTATGGACTCCTGCTACCGGATTAAATTTTAATGGATTAGCAAACCCACTGGTAACCATAGACAAAGATGCTTTTTATAGTGTTAAAGTAACGGATAGTTTGGGCTGTACGGGTTTCGATACCGTACGTGTAAAAGTATTTAGACTTAGTGGTTTTGGTGATACAACAGTTTGTAATAACGAAAAGCTACGGTTAAGCACACAAACTACGCATGGAATAGCGCCATTTACCTATCAATGGGATAATGGAAATTTACTATCCGACTCTACTTCCTCTTCTCCGTTTGTTATTGCCGGTTCTCAAAGCGATTTTAATGTGACCGTTACCGATGCTAATAACTGTAATGACACGGTTAAATTTACCCTCAATTTATTTGCCTCTTCTAAATCCGAGTTTACCTATGATATTCTTCCTACGTGTGAAGGTGTAGGAGTTCAAGTTACCGACATTAGCTCGGGTGCTGCGGCCTACGAGTGGTTAATCAATGGCATTTTAGTAAGTGAGGAACAAAATCCGTTAGTAGTTTTCGAGTATGATAAAAATGCCACCATTTCATTAATCACCACTTCCGCTGATGGCTGTAAAGACACGACTCAAGTAACGGTGGTCGGTCCAAAATTTGAGGATATAGCAGCTATTAAAATCTCCAATGTATTTACACCCAATGGAGATGGCGAAAATGATTTTTTCGAAATTACCAGTAATGGGAATCTAAGTAGCTGCGTGGAATTAACCGTTTTTAATAGAAACGGAGCGGTAGCGCATCAGTCATCTGGAGGAATTCACCTATGGGATGGCCGTTCTTCTACTGGCCAAAAATATCCTGATGGAGTCTATTATTATGTCTATGATATTAATGGTAAGGAATTTCATGGAAATGTGACTTTATTACGTTAACAAAAAACCGCCAATTGCCTATCAACCCCTTTAAAAATAAGAAAAACAAAGTTTTGCTCAAGCAACTCTTTTAAAGTAATTTGCGTCTTTAAATTATATTCCAGAATAATAGGTTAATTGACTACCGGTATATTGATTTAATATTTTTTTTATAGAAACGTTAATAAACTGAAATTGAGTAAACTTACATTACTATTCAAATCAAATATCATTTTAAAACTAACGCTAGTTTTTTCATTGGTATTTTCAAGTATTAGTGCAGAAGCTACGCACTTAATTGGTGGAAATATGGGCTACGAATATATAGGCCCTGATGCAGCTAATCCAGGAAATCAACGCTATAAAATCATTCTTGATGCCTATATGGACTGTAATTCTACATTTTGGGTTACTGCCGGTGGTGGATTTCCAGAACAATTTATAGATGTTGGTATTTACGCTGGTCCTATAACTCCGGCTAATTCTTTACCTACCACAACTACGGTAACTTTAACGTTAAATGATTCAAATGCAGTAGATCCTAATTTACCCCAAATATGTGACCCATTCAACTTACTTGCAGGAGTTTGCGTGTATCTCGTAAGGTATGAAGGAACTATTTCATTACCCGCTTCAGCATTAGGCTATTGGGTAGTCTATGATAGATGTTGCCGACCCGGAGGAATATTAAACCTAAACAATTCTGGCGGTCAATCGTTTTCTTATACCACATGGATTCCAGCAATAAATGGAGCCTTACTACCCAACTCTTCTGCGCAATTTACAGATACATTATTATCTTATATCTGTAGAACAGATACCGCATATATTTCAAACTCTGCTATTGACCCAGATGGGGATTCTTTGGTTTATACACTAGAAACTCCGTTCAAAGGTTTAACAGATGCTACTGCTCCAGCGGTTCCCTATTTTGATCCATTATTAAACCCATACAACATTCCACCACCGGGAGTTACCTATCAAGCCGGCTTCAACTTAACCAACTTATTAGGTACTGGAAGTTTTTCAGCTACTGATATCAATACTGGCCTAACACGATTCTTAACGAACTCGATTGGTGTTTTTGTGGCATCCGTAGAAATAAAAGAATACCGAAATGGCGTCATTGTTGGGGTTTCAAGAAGAAACA
>CAXMPG010000069.1:0-15549 GCA_964195485.1 uncultured Desulfobacterales bacterium | reverse complement strand
TTAACGGTTAGTGGTGATGGTAATGGTGTTTACACGGCTGACAATGATTGTTAGACTTAAATTTATTAAAGATTAGAAGAAGGCTTGTGATAAAAGGGGAATGTGCTAAAATGGCACTGCTTCCCTTTTTTTGTTATAGCTATAGTCATAGAGCGGATAGAAATAAAAGGTAATTTAGCCAGAAACGCAAATGGCACAATAAGTCGAAATAAAGGAATGTGGTTAAGCCATTTCATAGGCTAAAGGTAAGGGAATAAAATGATTATGCAGGTATTTATTTCTAATCCTCAGATTCTAACAAATCCATAGTACTCATATTCACGAGATGAACATTCTTGTAATAGAACATAAGGATATCTTCAAAAGGAATCCCTACAAGCGACATTTTCATGGCGCCTTCTTGAGACAAGCCTACACCGTGGCCAAAACCTTTGCCGTTAATGACTACGTTAGTCCCTACTTGCTTTACGCAAAAATCGGTAGAACGTAACCCGAATTTGGACCTTACTGTAGTAGTCTTTAAACTGTCTTTTGGTAAAAAGTAATTTCTTCTTTGAGTTGGGCAGTAAGTCAATAAGTATTCGCGAACTTTAGGGTCGGAAACATTTACCTTATAGCGTTTTTCAAATGTGCTTAACCATTTCTCTGTCGCAATGGTTTTCTCCCATAAGTAATGAGGTTGACCCACGCTAAAAGTGTCTTGAACGCCTTTTAAATAGGGTAGTGGTTGACTCCAAACTTCTTCTGAGTTATGTGTTTCACCACCAGAGTTTGAATGAAAGACTGCCGATATTAATCCCATGTTGTCATCTACTAAAACCAAATCTTTAGTCAGTTTAACCGCTTTTAAGATGTCTTTATTTTTAGTACGACCTTTATATACTTGTGAATCTACACGATCGCATAAATTGAAACCTTGATCTTCGTATTTATTAATGTTTTTTAAAGCGTAGGTACGGGTAATAATTGCTTGAACTTTATAGTATTCTAGGGAGTTCCCGTTGCCAGATTCCCACTGAACAACACCCGCAACATAATTAGAAAGTTTAGCATCATTTAGAATTTTTAATCGGCCTTCGCTGGCATAAATTCTAAAGTTGTCTTCATACACTCTATTGGCTAATTTGGGCTTACTCGATTTTATGTTTAAGCTACTGGTATCATTAACTTCAATGATTTCAATTTTGCTAAAAGAACCAAATGATTTATTCAGGTTTTTGACTTTGACTTTTCCTCCTTCGGTAGTGATATAAAACATTTCACTTGTTCCAAAGGGGATTTCTAAATCTCCATCAGCCACTAATTTATATTCTCCTCCACGTACCGAAACAATAATGGTTTGTGGTCGTTCATTCCAGAATAACCCTAAAACCAAATGCTCTCTCTGTTGAGATATTCCCAGAGAGGATAGCGTTATGAGTAAGAAAAATACAATGTGTTTAATCATGCGAAGTGGAATCCAATTATGGCGCCAAAAATAACTATTTGATACGGTCGTTTTACCCCTTCAAATACTTTAACATCATTTTTGCAGTTCGTTCTGAAGCCCCTGGATTACCTAGTGCTTTTTTTAAGGTCTCGTACTCATTAAGCATGTTTTGATTGTAATCTGTGTTGTGAAGAATCATTTTTAACTCTGCCGATAATTTTTTCGTGTTTAGGTCATCCTGGATATACTCTTTAACTACTTCTCTATCCAGTACCAAGTTCACTAATGGAATATACTTCACTTTAATGAGTCTTGAAGCTACTTGATAAGAAATCCAATTACCAGCATAACAAACAATTTGAGGCACATTAAAAAGAGCTGCCTCCAGAGTTGCTGTACCCGATGTAATTAACCCAGCAGTACTATGATTTAAGATTTCATAGGTCTTTCCAAATATGATATTAATGTCTTTAGACTTCGCTACCTGATGATAAAACGCGATATCTTGAGAGGGAGCACCAGCAATTACAAATTGATAATCCGGAAACTTTGTAGCCGTTTCAAGCATAACTGGGAGCATATGACTTATTTCATCATTTCTACTGCCAGGAAGCATTGCCACAATTGGCTTGTCACTCAAATTATTGTCGGACGTAAATTTCTCAAAAGACTCGCCTTCATTTTGAAACTGATCTATGGCATCCATTAATGGGTGACCAATAAACTCAACTTCGTAATCGTACTCCTTATAGAAGTCTACTTCAAACGGAAAAATCACGTACAGTTTATCTACCGTTTTTTTAATGGTCCATGCTCTGCTTTGTTTCCAAGCCCACACTTTAGGTGAGATATAGTAAAGTGTTTTGAACTTATTTGCTTTTGCCCATTTAGCTATTCTCAGATTAAACCCTGGATAATCAATAAAAATAACCGCATCGGGGTTAAAGTCTGCAATTTGAGATTTACATAACTTCTCGTTATTCAAAATGGTTCTCAAGTTTTGCAGAACCACTAAAAAGCCCATGAAAGCTAATTCCTTGTAGTGTTTAATAATGGTTGCACCAGCGTTTTCCATTAACTCACCACCCCAAGCTAAAAACTCCGCATCTGGATCTTCTTTCTTTAAGGCCTTGATGAGGTTTCCTCCATGAAGGTCTCCACTTGCTTCACCAGCTATTATAAAATATTTCATTTATTAATTTATTGAAACGTGTAAATAAGCTGCCTTACAACATGTCGGTATAGTAATGAAGCATGTGTAGTATGACTCCAATAAAAGTGATTAATAAAACGCCTTTACCCGTATTTTCTTGATTTCTTTTAATCATGAATTGACGCATAACAATGGCATTTATTGCAATTAACACCAGTTGAAACTTCTCACTTGTTTCATTGGTTACGTAACGACCAGCCATTTCCATCCCAAGAATGAACATAGTGTAAAAGCCGAGTGGTAATACAATCCCAATAATAAGACCTACCCACAATTTATCTTTATCCAACATTATTAAAAAGTTTAGTCATTTCACCTATTGATTTGTGTGCAGTCATATCAAACTGGGTAGGTACAATAGAAACATATCCGTTATCTAAGGCCCATAAATCAGTTTCTTCCCCAACTTCATAGTTTACAAAATCACCCGTTAACCAATAGTATGATTGTCCGTGAGGATTGGTTCTTTTATCAAACTTCTCTTCCCAGTTAGCGTTAGCTTGATGACATATTTTTATTCCTTTAATATCCTTAACAGGTAATTTAGGAATGTTGACATTTAAACAAACTCCTACTGGGATTCCCACCTCTATAACGTGAGGAATAATAAGTTCTGCATAATGTTGAGCAGCAGTAAAATCTGCATCATGGTCAAAATCGAGCAACGAAAACCCAATGGCAGGGATTCCTTCTAAAGCAGCTTCAACCGCAGCCGACATTGTTCCTGAATAAATAACGTTGATGGATGCATTTGACCCATGATTAATTCCACTTAAAACTAGATCAGGTTTTCTGTCCATAATCTCATTTACCGCTAATTTCACACAGTCTACCGGTGTCCCACTCGTACTCAACGTAGTTACATTTCCTACCACAGAAATTTCTTTAACGTGTAAAATAGAGTTAATCGTAATGGCATGACCCATTGCCGATTGAGGCTTGTCTGGAGCAACAACAATTACATCACCAAATTTTTTAGCAACTTCAACCAAACAATTGATACCCTTGGCAGTTACGCCATCATCGTTTGTGACAAGAATTAGAGGTTTTTTCGACATCATTTTTTATTAGAAAAACGAAAGTAAAAATTTTAGAGTCTTAAGAGCTCTTTTTGTGATAAACCTCTATATTAAATGTGTTGTTTTACCGGTACTCGAAGTTTTACTTAAATGGTTTTAAAAGAATAGACTAATTTTACTTTAGGCACGTTAATTGGCTAGCCGAATAAAAAATAAATAGGATTATGAAAAACATATTGATTTTAGCTTTTTCTCTTTTTTTAGCAAATTCTGTATTCGCAGAAAAAAAGTTAGTGGATAGTAAAATAAAAGGAATAACCGTTTACCCTGTGGGAGCCATGGTGAGTAGAGAAGGAGTGGTTAAAATTCCAGCCGGAAATAATTTCATTGTTTTGGATAACCTAACCCACGCTATTGACCCAAATACAATTCAAGTAGGTGGTACTGGAAGTTTTGATATTTTATCTGTGAAATTTGAATTATTCTATCCTTACGCCAAGGCTAAACCAAAGGGAATTAAAGTCATTGAGGATTCGTTGAAAATATATAGAGACCAACGCTTTATTTTAGAAGCAGAGGATAGATCCTTAAATGATGAGCGAAATATGATTATCGCGAATCAAAAAATATCAGGAGTTAACGCTACTATTACCGTTGCCCAATTAGATGCCATGGCAAAATATTACCGAAAACGATTGGGTAATATCAGTAATGAAAAGCTGAGAAATCAAAACGAAAGAATAACCATTATGGCGCATGAAAAAAGATTGAATGCCACCTTAGCTGGAATGAACCAATATAAGAATGAGCAAGTAGGAAGAATTGTGGTAGAAACTAATTCCAAATTAGCAACAACCGCTCGATTTCAATTTTCTTATTTCACGCATTTAGCAGGTTGGTTTCCTACGTACAATATCAAAGCATTATCAGACAATGCCAATATTAATGTAGATTATCATGCGTATGTGACCCAATCAACGGGTATTGACTGGAAAAGTGTAGACTTGATTTTATCTACCTCAAGACCAACCTATAACAATCAAAAGCCGGAGATTAGCCCATGGTATTTAGATTATCAAACCGCTATGAAATCAAGAACAGCTACATTAGCTTATGGGTCAAGTGACCTTGAGATGATGGCAGATGCGCCAGTTGCAAACAGCAATACCTATTATGAAAATGGGAAATACACGAAATTATCGGCTGATAAAACGGCTGGATTTGTGAGCGGACAAGCCTTACTGAATGCGTTGAATACTTCCTATAAAATCAATTCGAAATACTCTGTAATGAGTAATAACTCTAAGAAACAGGTATTCATTAAGAGCATAAAAATACCGGCAGAGTTTAATCATTACACCGTTCCAAGTATGGAAAAAGAATCATTCTTAACCGCGTCTATTACCGAGTGGGGGCAATATGATTTGATACCCGGTAATGCCACGCTTTTTTACAATAATACCTACATCGGTAAATCATATGTTTTTTCAAATACGGCAGAAGACACTTTACAAATCTCTTTTGGTAGAGACAAGGGTTTAGTGTTAACGCAAGAGAAGGTAAGAGATCAATGTATGACTAAGAAAATGGGTAGTAACATTAAAAAGAATTTTGTGTATGAGATCACCGCTAAGAACAATAAAAAGGAAGAAATTACTATTGTGATTTATGACCGAGTTCCAGTATCAAAACGAAATGATATTGTGGTAACAATTGGAGAATTAGCAGGCGCAGAACTAGATAAAGAAACAGGTATTTTAAAATGGACTAAAACCATACCTGCGGGTGAAAAAGTGATATTACGTTTTGATTACGAGGTTAAATATCCAAAAGAGAAATCAAAGAAACCAAGGTTTTATTAAACCTAAGTTTAAACTAAGAAAATAATATCAACCTGAAGTTCTGAAATGTAAAAAATTTAGTCTTCAGGTTTTTTTGTGGGTGATAAAATGTATAGGAAATAAATTAGTCTATTTTCCAGCCCTTATCAGCCATAAACTTTTCAGCTATCATATCAGAACTTACAATAGATTTCATAGTCCAGTCTAGTAGCATTTCTTTGCGCTCTTCTTTAGAAAGGTGCCAATCAACATCACTTTTACGTAAACGGTTAATAAGCTCATGAAGTAAAATGGCATTGGCTACGGATACGTTATAGCTTTCTGTAAATCCGTAAATGGGCATGCTGATATAATCATCTGCCTCTTCCATCACAATATCAGAAATGCCTGTTTTTTCTGCGCCTAAAAAAAATGCGGATTTTTTACTAATATCAAAATCATGAATGGTATGTCCATCGGTATGAGGAGAAGTAGCTACAATTTGATATCCTTCTTTTCTTAATTGGTCAATACATTTTTTAGCGCCATTTTCCACATCATCATGCTGAGTTTTGGTCACCCATTTCTCTGCACCTTTAGAAATAATATTGGTCACCTTTGATCTAAAACTGTCTTTCGGCTCTATGACATGCACATTCTGAACGCCATACCCGTCAGCAGTTCTAATGATGGCACCAGAATTTCGTTCGTAAAATAAATCCTCCATGGCTATGCAAAAGTGCGTAGTTCGGTTATCCAATACGCTATTTAAACGGTCTCTTCTTTTGTCTTGCAAAAAGGTATTTAAATAATCAAAGAGCTCCTCTTTTTGGTCGGTATTTAGCTTAGCTAATTTCTTGGAAATATCTTTTCGTTTTTTAGGAGCGCTCATGGTGCGAAAATATGTAAAGTTGGAAAACAGAAGTGGTAAGACCTAGAAAAACATGACTATTGAAAAGCTTAAAATTATACTTTTGAGTCATGCACAAAATTTTGAAGCTATATAACAGCATAAACACTTTTGGGAAGGTCAATAACATGGAGCTAGAGGTAATTGCTCCAGGTCATATTAAGTATACCATGCCAGTGAAAGAATTCCATTTAGCAACTCCTGTTGCCATACATGGGGGTGTTTTATCTGCAATGATGGATGGCGTTTTAGGAGTAGCTGCTCTTTCGGCTTCTTGCTATGATGGTAATTTGGTTTCTACAGTGGAGTTTAAAATTAATTACCTCGCACCTGCCCGAATAGGGGATATATTGGTGGGAGAAGGAAAAATCATTCAAAAAGGAAACCGGTTAATTATTGTCGAGGGTGATATTAAACTGAAGGACACAAATAAGTTAATTGCAAAAGGAAACGGAACATTTTCCGCCTATCCAATAGAGAAAAGTGGTGTACTGGAAAACCTGACAGAAGAACAAGTGGCCATTTTCAGAAACGAGTAAGTATTGAAATCATCTAAATGTAAATCACATGACATTTATAAAAGACAAAGAGCTACATCTTTGTAGTATATATTTTTCTTAGCTAATGATTAAGAGTTATTACTAAGGGGTTCGGGTTAATGTAAAAGCTTCATCAGTCTTTAGACGGTTGAGGCTTTTTTTCTGCCTTAGATTCTGCTTCTTTCTTTAGTAATTTTTCAGGATAAAACTCCTCACTTTGTTCAATTGAATACATCACCTGCTTTAAGATAGTATCTAAATCGTCATCGTAATTAATGTTTAATGCCGGCTTAAACGTCATGCTTATGGTGGAGCCTTTTTTCTTTATCAGTAATCCTTTTTTATCAAACGAACGTCTAAACCCATCCAAAACAACAGGAATTACTAATGGTTTATTCTTCTTGATGATATGAGCCGTTCCTTTTCTTCCTTTAACAAAAGGAGTAGTAGTTCCTTGAGGAAACGTAATAACCCATCCATCTGTTAATGCTTTTCCAATAGTATCAGAATCAGTAGTGTCTACTTTTAAACTAGTCGCTTGGCCTTCTTTTTTCCACGTACGCTGAACTAAAATACCACCCGCTTTTGTCATTGCTTTGGTAAGCAGACTTTTTTTCATGGTTTCTTTTGCCGCAACAAAATACACTCTGAAATTTGCGTTTAAAAGATGGTATAAAGGGCCAATTCTATTTTTAAATCCGTTTTTAGCACTTGAAAAAGCAATAATCATTAAAGTGACGTCCGCAAAATACGTTTGATGATTAGATACAAAAAGTACGTTTTTCATGGGTAGCTGACGAATGATATCAGTACCATGCAACTCCGTATTAAAAAGCCTGCGAAACCTAGCATTGGCAATAGCTCCAAAGGCCATGAAGATAACTCTTTTTGCTAGAATTAAATTCCCTAATGCGTCTCGTTTAAAAAGTTTTGATGCCAATATTCCTTGCTTAATGTGGGCGGTAAAGGTAATCAGTCTACTATTTTTAGCATCAAGTTTTGCCGTGTAATTAATGATTTTACTTTTGCCGCCATGAAAAAACTAGGGTTATGGGTAATTAGTGGAGTTCTCTTAATGAGCTCGTGTATCCAAGAAGAAGAGCCAGTGGCTCCCATTCCCCCTAAGGAAGAAATGAAACCTCTTGAATTAGTTTTTGAGTCGTTTGATTCTCCTACCATAAAACGGATAAATAGGTTTTTCCAAATTAAGAAAAGTGCAGGTGTTTTTAATGGTAACGTGCTGTTTTATAAAGCAGGTAAAATGTATCAATCTAGCTTTGGAGTAAGTAATTACATTGAAAAAACGCCTTTAAACGATAGCAATGTTTTTCAATTGGCCTCTGGTTCTAAACCCATCACGGCAATAGCCATCATGCAATTAATTGAAGAGGGACAGTTAAATTTAGCGGATACCATTTCTGACATTATAGATAGTTTCCCGTACCCAGGTATTACCATAGAGATGCTCTTAGGTCACCGTTCGGGTTTAAGTAACTATATGTATATCACCGATTCCCTTTGGTTGGATCAAGAAATACCTATGTGTAATGATAATTTACTGGATAGCTTTATAGTGAAGAACCCTGATCCTTATTATCCTGTAAATAGAAAATTCAACTACAGTAATACCAACTATTTTTTATTAGCTGCAATTGCTGAAAAGATTACGGGTAAGGAGTTTGGACAACTATTACAAGAAAAGATATTTGACCCGGTAGGAATGAATGAAAGCTTTGTCTATAGTGATATGGATATGAGAAGTATTCCTAATTTAGCGATAGGTAGTGAAAACCGGAGATGGCATATTCCTGACTATTATTTAAACGGAGTTACCGGAGATAAAGGAGTATACTCTACCACAATGGATATGCTAAAACTGCACCTAGCTTTGCAAGAAGGTAGCGTACTTAAATATACTTCTTCCCAAGAAATGTTTAAGCCTAGGTCTAAGTTCAATTACAAAAATGGAAGTTACGGATTAGGATGGCGAATTGTAAAGAAACGAGAAAATATGCCTAGAATCATTTATCACCTAGGTTGGTGGCGTGGATATCGTTCCTACTTTATTAGAATACCCGAAGAAGATATTGCAATAGTTCTTCTTTCTAATTTAGCCAGAGGTAAATTTTTGAGTAAAGATGAATTGTTGGGTTTGATTAGGTAGGGCTAAAGCACTCAATTACAGTAGTTTTTGGCTTATTAAATGACCTATTGCATATATGATGTACTTATCCTATATTTGAGTCACTTAATTTATTAACCAATATTAATTTAATGTACTATGAAGTTGAAAAAACTCATCCTTATGGGAGGTCTAGTGGCTCTCTTTACGCACACACACACACACACAGGCGCAGCAGCCTAAATGGGTTGTCAATAAATCAATTGTTAATTTAAGTAATGGAGCAGTAACTAACAATCCGTTATCCATTACACCAGGGAATATTCCAGACAATACCCAGAATGCGGTTTGGGATGAAAATGGAAACCTCCAGTTTTATGAAGAGGATGGATTTGTGTATAATGCAACAGGGCAACAATTAGTGCCTGATTCTTGGGCTACAACTCCACCCACAAAGGGTCATTCTGAGTTCATTTTTGTACCTGTGCCCGGAGAATGTAGTAAATGGTATGGAATAACTTTAGATAGAATTGATTACACATCATCTTATGGTAATTCTTCATTTGGTAGTTTTGGGGCATTGATTCTTTCTTATTGTATTCTAGACGCAAACCTGAATCAGGGTGATGGGGATGTTATTCAGCAACCGAACGGGAATAACGTGGACTGGATTGACATTGGATTACGAAGAAATGTAGAACAATGTATTGATAAGTTTCATATAGGTGTTACTAAATTGCAAGCAAAAGGAATGAAGCGATTCTTGTTTGCTACAGCGTGTAATTACTTGTTGGTTTTTGAAATTACTCAAAACGGAATAGAAGAAGTTCATAGAGACGAGTTTGAATATCAGGGTTCTATTCCGCTAAGAAGTGAACTTGAAATAGATGAAACTGATCAAAAAATTTCTGTTGCTTTTCCAACTGTTACAATGGTTTCTTCTCAATATGGATTACGCGAGGTTGGAGGTTTAGATATTTTTGATTTTACACGACAAACAACCGGAGATATTTTATTGAATTACCATCAGGAAGAAGCTTTAAACCTTCCAAATGAATTAGTAATTCTGGTAAAAGGACTAGAATACTCTTCTGACGGGAAGCATTTATATGCCACATTTGTATATTGGGATAGGAATATTATTTATTCTAATTCAAGTGGAGTGTCTTTTGATTCGGAAATCATTCATTTAAAGAGGTCTAATGTGATATTTACACTAGAATCAAATATAGATTTAGGAGTCGGGAATTCGGATTTTTCCATAGGAATGATTGAAAAGGGTCCAGATGATAGGTTGTGGTTTATTGGACAAGAACGAATGGGATATTTAGCTGATTGCAACGATCCATCCTCCTTATTTACCCCCGGAGCAATTCTACTTGACACAAGATATACTTTTCATAGCCCTTTATGGTCTAATGGATTTAACGCATTTACAATGCTCCTTCTATTACCAGACCAAATAGATGGCGAAATCTTTGAAGAAACTTTTTATGTAGATCAATATCCAGAAACACTTATGGTGTGTTCATTACCTCACAGTATGCAATCGCAGTATTTTACAGATTGGAGTTATTCTTATTTGTCTCATAAAGAGCCATTAGAATACATTTACGAAGGTTTAGGTTTAGGGTATGATATGTCTATACCTGGAGAAGGAACCGTTTATGCTACCTACACCACACCAAGTGGATGTATAAAAACAGAAACCGTTGAGATTATTTGGAACCCAGTAGCTAGGTATGGAGCTGATTTTACATTTACTACTTCTATACAAAATGGTTCAATGAGCATATCTGCCAATCCATTAGCCACAAATGCAGCTGCCCACTCATGGGTATTGTATTTGAATAACGGTGGTAATTGGATTGCCATTAACACATCTAATGGTTTAGCACCTTTATTTACTAATTTGGACCCAAATCAGCAGTATAAAATTGATCATACTATTATACCAATTCAACCCTTTAACTGTATGTATAATGCAAATACATTCAAAATAATTAATTAAAACTAAGAAATCATGAAAAATATCATTCTAATATTTCTGAATATGGTAGCTTTAAATAGTTACTCTCAGGTTACATTTATGGTAACAAAGCAAGCTCAACTGGATAATTTGGAGTATATTCCATCTAGCCCCAATGTGGACAGAGGAATTATTATTACGACCACTCCGGGTCAAGATAGTGCCACAATGGTCACGAATTTATCTGTTTTTAGAAAGATTGACACTATTTATGGAAACCTAAGTATCAGAGTAACCGCGCTAACTGATTTTTCAGGATTAGATAATGTAGTTATTATAGGAGGCTTGTATATTTATGATAATACAAATTTGGTCGATTTATCATCTATGCGTGGGCCAAAAGTAGCTACTCAGGTTGTTGTTTCTGATAATCCTAATATGATAAAGTGTGCGGAGTTTTCTGGAGAGTTAGAGTTAGATTTTATTAAAATTGAAAGAAATAGCCAGTTAAATATTTTGAATTTAAAGTTAGATTCTATTATTCCTACTTGGCAGAATGGTGTGGTTATTATTGTTGAAAATAATGATAACCTGGATTCTATTCGTATTTCGGATAAAAGGGCAAGGGTTTCAAATTTAATATTCAAGAACAACCCAATCACCAATAATATTCACTTTAATACGGAAAGAGACTCCTTATTTGGTGTTTCATTAATTAATATGCCAAGTTTAGAGAAGGTAAGTGGTTTTGATGGGGTTTCTATTATGAGTTCTGCTTGGATACTAAATAACCCTAAATTAGGAAAGCTATGTTTTATTAAACAAACTTTAGAACGTAGAGGCGTAGGTTATCTAAAGCTTGACAGTAATGGAGTAGGAGCAAATACAGAAGCAGAAATTTTAGCCACAGACTGTACTGATTTCAATACAGGTATTGCAGGTGTTTTAAATTATGAAGAACTACAACTCTACCCCAATCCAGCATATAATGAAGTTTACGTTGGTTTACAAGAGCACACCACAAGCTATACCATTTACGATATCAGCGGGAAAACAGTTAATCAAGGTTTTGTAGAATCAAGCGGTAGAATATCATTAGAAACCATTTCAAATGGAATGTATGTTTTAATGATTGGTAATAAACGGAGTAAGCTTATTGTTCAGTAATTAATAGTTTTAAAGAACTAAAAGCCATCAATACATTTTGTGTTGATGGCTTTTTTATGCTAAAAACCTTCCTCAACATGAATTAAAACCACCCAACATTTATCACTTGTAATTAACCAACCCTGCATTTACCTTTGGGCACGTTCTAAAAAATTATTATGATAGCAAAAAACATGTTTCGATTGGCAATCGCCCTTTTTCTAATGCCGCAAGTCTTATTTGCGCAAATTGAAAAAGAAGATTTAGGAATTTTTAAATTTCGAGAAGTCGGCCCAGCGGTAACCTCAGGTCGTTTGGCTGATATGGCGGTGAACCCTCAAAACACTTCTGAGTTTTACGTAGCATCTGCATCTGGCGGAGTATGGAAAACCACTAATGCAGGTATTACCTTTCAATCTATTTTTGATGACCAAGGTTCTTATTCTATAGGTTGTATAACGCTAGACCCTAATAATCCTAATGTAGTTTGGGTAGGGACTGGAGAAAATAATAACCAACGTTCCGTTGCTTATGGTGATGGCGTTTATCGTTCTAGAGATGGCGGTAAGTCATGGGACAAAATGGGTTTTGATAACTCTGAGCATATCGGAATGATTAAAGTAGATCCAAGAAACTCAAGTATTATTTATGTAGCGGCCTATGGACCACTTTGGAGTGAAGGTGGCGAAAGAGGTTTATATAAATCTATGGATGATGGCGCAACTTGGAATTTGATTTTGGAAATTGATAAGTATACTGGGATTAATGAAATTCATTTAGATTCACGTAATCCAGATGTTGTTTATGCCACAGCGCACCAAAGAATGCGTAAAATTTTCACCTATGTAGGAGGAGGTCCGGGTTCAGCTATTTATAAAAGTACAGATGCCGGTAAATCATTCAGAAAATTATCTTCTGGTTTGCCATCGGGTAATATGGGAAGAATTGGAATGACCGTTTCTCCGGTTAACCCAGATGTTTTGTACGCTATTATTGAAGCAGAGAATGAAGCGGGTGGTTTTTTCCGTTCTACCGATAGAGGAGAGAGCTGGACTAAAATGAATAAATACAAAACCAGTGGAAATTATTACCAAGAACTTTATGCTGATCCGGTTGATGTAAATAAAGTATTCATGATGGATACTTGGGCACATGTGACCTATGATGGTGGTAAAACCGTTCAGAAATTAGGTGAAACCAACAAGCACGTAGATAATCACTGTATGTGGATTGACCCAGTTAATACAAATCACTACTACATGGGTTGTGATGGCGGTATGTATGAAACCTTTGACAACGCTAAAAACTGGCAGTATTTTCCAAACCTTCCGGTAACACAGTTTTATAAAGTAGTTACTGATAATAATGCCCCGTTTTACAATATCTATGGTGGGACACAAGATAATTTCAGTTTAGGAGGTCCTTCAAGAACGCGTAAAAACTCAGGAATTGATAATTACGATTGGTTTGTAACCAATGGTGGAGATGGATTTGAATCAGCTACCGATCCAGAGAATCCAAATATTGTGTACGCACAAGCGCAATATGGTTGGTTAGTACGTTACGATAAAGCTTCCGGACAAACAGTGCCAATTCAACCACAACCATTAAAAGATGAAGCGGCTTACCGTTGGAACTGGGATGCACCGCTAATTGTGAGTCCTCATAAAGCCACTCGTTTATATTTTGCTGCGAATAAACTATTTAAAAGTGATGATAGAGGAAACTCTTGGCAAACTATTAGTCCTGATTTAACGCGTCAGCTAGACCGTAATACCATGAAAATTATGGGTAGCGTACCTAGTGTGGATGCCGTGATGAAAAATATGTCGACTACTATTTACGGTAACATTGTTGCTTTGTCAGAGTCGCCTAAAAAAGAAGGTCTGTTATACGTAGGTACCGATGACGGATTAATTCAAATGTCGGACGATGATGGCGCCAATTGGACTAAGATTGAAGGTATAAAAGAAGTTCCTGTAGACATTTACGTGAATGACTTAAAAGCTTCTATGCATGATGAAAATGTGGTGTATGCCGCGTTTAACAATCATAAAATGGGAGATTTCAAACCGTACATTTTTAAGTCAACCAATAAAGGAAAATCATGGGTTAAGATGATTACTGGCTTACCAGAAAGAGGATCTGTTTATTCTATAGTAGAGGATCATATTGATTCAAAGTTACTTTTTGCAGGTACGGAATTTGGAATATTTGTAACCGTAGATGGTGGCGCAAACTGGTTACCACTTAAAGGTGGATTGCCAACGGTAGCTGTAAGAGATATTGATATTCAAAGAGAACAAAACGATTTAGTTTTAGCCACTTTTGGTAGAGGTTTTTGGGTATTAGATGATTATTCTGCTTTGAGACAAATCAATAGTGAAGTAAAAGCGAAAGATGCCGCATTCTTAAATAACCGACCAGGGTTAACTTTTGTGTATGATGGTAAATATGGATATTCTGGTGCAGGCTTTCAAGGCGCTTCGTTTTGGTTAGCAAAAAACCCAGAAATGGGAGCTAAGTTTACCTTTTACGTTAAAGACATTCCTAAAACGTCAAAAGCAACACGTCAATCGGTAGAGAAGGATGCGCTTACCAATGGCCAAGATATTACTTACCCAACAAAAGACGAGTTGCGTAAAGAAGCAATAGAAGAAGATGCCTATTTCATTTTTGTAATCAAAGACGGAAAGGGTAATGAAGTGAAACGTTTCACAAAAGCAGCAAAAAGCGGAATACAAACCGCCATGTGGGATGGGAAATGGAGTGAGTTTAGTGTCGGTAATTCAAAATCGCCATTGAGCAAAACAGGTTCCGCGCATTTAGCAATTCCAGGAAATTACACGGTGAGTTTAGTTTTAGTGGCTAATGATGAGGTTACTTCTTTAGTAGAGAATCATTCGTTTGAATTAAACGTGTTAAACTTGAACTCCCTAAAAATGGATGTAAATAAAGTGATTGCCTTTCAAAAGGAATTAAATCAATTAGATCGCGTAGCACAAGGAGTAGACGCGTATTACAAAAACTTAGTGAAAAGAGTAAAAGATGCGAAAGGTGCGGCAAGAGTTTCGCCAAATGCGGACATGAGCTCACTGAAAGTTCTAGGTTCTTTAGAAGCGGATTTACAAAAAATGAATATTGATTTACATGGAGATAAAACGCTAGGTAAACATCAATTTGAGATTGAACCTAGCACATTAGATAGAGTTGGTTTAGCGGCATGGAGTAGTTATTCTAATCAAAATGCAAGTACCGAAATTCAAAATAATGATTACACCATTGCTAAAGATGAGCTAAAAATCATTATCAAAGAAATGGAAGGTATTAATGCGAAATTATTCGCTATTGAGAATATCTTAAACATGAAAGGAGCGCCATA
>CAXMPG010000068.1:0-2865 GCA_964195485.1 uncultured Desulfobacterales bacterium | reverse complement strand
CGATTAGGCTAAAACCACGCCTTACTTTTCTAGTAAAACAATACTTTCTACGTGAGCGGTATGAACAAACTGGTCCACAATACTAATTTTCTTAACGGTATAACCCGCTTCATAAAAGTCTAATAAATCTCTGGCTTGTGTAGCTGGATTACATGAAATGTAAACGACACGCTTAGTATCTAGCTCAATAATTTTTTTCAATGCTTTAGGAGTGATTCCTGAACGAGGTGGATCAAGAATTACCGTTTTGATATTGCCTTTATACTCTGGGTGATCGTTTAAAAAGTTTTTTACATCGGCAGCGTAGAACTCTAGGTTCGATAAACCATTTTTCTTGGCATTTCTAGCCGCATCTTCAATGGCTTTTTTGATAATATCAACGCCAATAACTTTTACACCGCCCTGTGCTTGATTAGCTACTAACTGTCCAATAGTTCCAGTACCACAAAATAAATCAATGATGGTATCTTTATCCGTGTAGGTTTGATTCAAGAATGCATAGTCAATAGCTTTCTGGTATAATAACTCTGCTGCTTGTGGATTTGGCTGAAAGAAGCTTCCAATACTCACATCGAAATGTAAATTATGAATTTTTTCCACCAAATTATCTTCCCCAAATATTACGGTAGAAGAGAGGTCTTCATCTTGCGTACGGTCACCCTCACCATCATTAATGGTATGAATTACGCCACCTAAACGATCGCCCACAATTTCTTGAAGTAGTTTAATAAAGCCTTCTTGGTTAAACTCATCTACGTGTTTAGAGGTAGTAGTCAATTTGAATAAAATTTTATTCGTGTGAAAACTACGTCTTACAGTTATAAATCTGTAAAACCCATGATGACGTACAGGATGCCAAGCAGGTAATTGGCTATCAATACACCATTGTCTGATTACTTTAATTCCGTCTTCAATTTGTTTATCAAAAAGGCCAGAGTCTCCTTCCATATTATCTACAACTCTCCATTGACCACGGTGTTTAAACCCGAGTCCGAAATCATCAATATCCGTTTTTTGTTCGTCATCCCAAATAATGGTGGAGAACGAGTATTCCATTTTATTACGGTAGTGCCAATCTTTAGGAGAAGCGATAAACTCATCAAATAAATCGAATGCGTTTTCAACGTTCCCAATTCTTTTTAAAATTTCAAGGGTACTTGTCTTTTTATGCTCTTGTTGCTTTTCAACAGGCCAAGTAGCATATGGTGCACCAGGTATAGCTTGATATTCTAACGGGCATTGATCCGGAGAGGCTTTTACCAATTCGGTAACTTTGGCTTCTGCAAAACGCTTCTTTTTCTTAATAATTCTGGCTTTTACAATTTGCCCAGGAAAGGTGTTGAGTACAAAAATGATGTAATGACCCTCTTCGGTGGTGATTTTAGCAATTCCTTTACCGCCAAAAGCAAGATCAGAAATTTCTAGTTCAACGATGTTACCCTTCTTTAATTTTGTGATGTCCATTACCTGAATTATTAGAAAGGCAAATTTATTGATTACACCGATAGAATAGGTGTGTTGAAGAGACTAAAATCGGATTAATAGAGGCGTTGATTCAATGCTAGCGATACATCTTTACATTGGGTTAGTAGCCGCGCTCAAAACATATAAGGATCTTAGCTACGAATTATGGTTATGAAAGGATTATTATTTTATTATTTGGGATAAATCCAAGTAAAATTTGTTAAACATCATTAAAATGACTGCTTCATTTTAATGATAATATCAATCTGTGTTAATAAATAGTCAGAATTGAAATTAGGTTGTCATTTGTAATTCCGGTAATACCTAAACAATCTACATTTGAATTCTACCACATAAAAGTCTTAAATATTCGGCTTTTAAAACACTAACTACCATTGATGCGTTGGTATCAATGTTCACTAACATGTTCACTGCATACTAATTAATAACACACACACACTATTATGATTGATATTTGGTATTAAATCACAAGAGAACTAACAAACACATAATAAATTGGGGTGGGATTTTAATTCCGCCTTTTTTTGTGTCCACTAATTTCTACGGAATTTTTTGAGAATTAGATTTTTTTCCAAAAGTAAGGCGTGAAGAGTATTAGAATAGTAAATAACTCTAACCTTCCTATAAGCATTAAGAAGGCTAACATCCATTTAGTCATCATGGGTAAATGCGCAAAATTATCTACAGGTCCAATAGAGCCTAAACCCGGACCTACATTACCTAAACTTGTTGCAACGGCACTAATTGTTGTGGTAAAATCTACTCCGGTAAGGGATACCGCTAAAGCGCCAAATACAAATATGGATAGGTAAACAATAATAAAAGCAAGTACATGATGTGTAACACTTTGTGAAACCGCGTTTCCGTTAAGACGCACAGGAAGAATAGCCGTTGGATGTAGAATTCTTTTCATTTCAAGAAAGGAGTTTTTAATCATTACGAGATGTCGTACAATTTTAACCCCACCTGCAGTGGAACCAGCAGAACCCCCTAAAAACATTAAGAAAAAGAACATTACTGTTAAGAATGGAGCCCAAGCGGTGTAATCTGCAGAAACATATCCGGTAGTAGTAATGATTGAAATTACTTGAAATGCAGCGTTTCTAAAAGCGGGTTCAAAGGCTGAGTCGGTAAAAACGAGTATACCAATGGTAGCCACTATAGTGAAAATAAGGGTGAAAAAAACATAGGTTTTAAATTCCTCGTTTCTCCATACCTTGCTTAGCTTTCCTTTTAATCCGAAATAGGTTAAAGTGAAGTTGACTCCAGCCATAAACATAAATACCATAACCACGTATTGGATGTAGGGAGAATATTCATAATGCGCCATAGAAGCGTTTTTGGTAGAGAATCCACCCGTTGCCATCGTAGTCATACTAT
>CAXMPG010000067.1:0-24786 GCA_964195485.1 uncultured Desulfobacterales bacterium | reverse complement strand
TTTCCCGTTCTACTTAGAAAATAAGAATTCCTTTCATCAAAAATTATCAGAAACTGTTTTGACTGTCCTTGAAGTAGACGTAGCGCAATTTGCTAAAATACAGACAGGTAATGTTGTTTATTTAAAAAAGCTTTTAGCGATCATTAGTAATTCAGTTCCCTTTAAACCAAATATGAATTCATTAAGTGAGCGTACTGGAATAAGTTTAAATACAATGAAAGGGTATTTTAAACTACTTCATGATGCAGAGTTGTTACAACTGCTATATGTTACTGGGAAAGGAATAAACAGTTTAAATAAACCAGAGAAAATCTACCTTGGAAATACGAACTTGATTTATAATCAAGCAGGCGCAAATCCCAATATGGGTAATATTAGAGAGACCTTTTTCTTTAGTCAGGTAAAAGTAAAAAACAAGGTGGAAGCATCTGCTTCTGCAGATTTTTTGGTCAATGAAAGCTACACATTTGAAATTGGCGGAAAGAACAAAACCAAGAAACAAATAAAAGGGTTAGCAGATGCGTATGTGGTAAAAGACGATATTGAAATTGGCTCAGGAAACACTATTCCTTTATGGTTGATTGGCTTTTTGTATTGAGAAAATTGTTCTTGTACCGCTGGGTTTTATTTGAAAAATAATTGGGGGTTATTTAGCCTATCATTTTGTAATCGAATAAGAAGAAAAACAAATACTTAAGTTGATGGAATATGATTCTTCCACTTTCTGGGTTGAAAGAACTACCTAAGTCTGTTAAATGAAAATTAATTATACTGTAGGAGTTAAAATAACCCCATGAGTAAAAAGCGTTAAATCAATGTTGTAGTAGGGTGTGCTTGTGTGCTCTGGCTTGTTTGAAGGCTAGGTTATTTTAGCTAGCATTTAATTATGTTGTTTTGAAACAACAAAAAAGTATTATATTTGTTGTTTCAAAACAACATAACGCCCAATGCAAACACTTTTCAAGTATTCAAATATCAAAATATCGAATATAGAAAGCGATTTTGTTCGGTATTTATTTCATGAAATAAAATGGAATGATAGACTGATTGGAATTACTGGTGCGCGCGGTACTGGAAAAACTACATTGATGTTGCAGTACATCAAAAAGACTTTTGGTAATTCGTATTCAGCTCTATACATATCAATGGATGACTACTATTTTACAAAAAACAGGTTGTTTGAATTAGCCGAAGAGTTTTACATAAATGGAGGTAGAAACCTTTTTATTGATGAGGTACATAAATACCCGTCTTGGGCTATTGAAATAAAGAATTTGTATGATACGTATTCCGATTTGAAAATTGTTTTTTCTGGTTCTTCGGCACTAGAGCTTCATAAAGCCGATGCCGATTTAAGCAGACGAGCTGCGATTTACAAACTACATGAACTTTCGTTTAGAGAATATTTAAATCTTACAACGGGTCATAATTATGAGAAATACAGCCTTTCAGCAATATTAAAGAACCATCATAAAATCACCTTAAAAATAATAGGAGATAACTCCATTTTACCGCAGTACAAAACATATTTAGAAAAAGGAGTGTACCCCTTTTTTATGGAAACAGAAGGCCAGTTTTACGAGCGTTTAAAAAACACCATTAACGTTATTATTGAAACCGACTTACCTTCTATAGAGAACATAAATTATCAAACTACTCAGAAGTTAAGAAAGCTCATTTCGCTCATAGCAGATAGCGTTCCTTTTAAAATTAATATTTCAGAATTAAGTCGGAAAAGCAATATTAGTAGAGATGTGCTTTTGCGGTTACTTCACCTTTTAGAAAGAGCTAATTTAACGAAAGGAATTAAGCAAAAAGGAGCACCAACAGGACACTTAACAAAACCCGATAAAATTTACTTGAACAACACAGTTTTGCTTTATGCATTGAATTCGAATATTGAAGCTTCAGTAGGAACGGTAAGAGAGACCTTTTTTATGAACCAGTTAATGCTTAACCATCAGGTTAATTCTGTTTCTAAAGGTGATTTTTTAATTGACCATAAATACACTTTCGAAATTGGTGGAAAGAATAAAACAAAAAAACAAATTATTGGGGTTGAGAATGCGTATGTAGCCGCTGATGGAATTGAGCATGGGTATAAAGATACTATACCGCTTTGGTTATTTGGTTTTTTATATTGATGAATTTTTTTGAAACGACCAAGCTGCCTTTTTTGAAAAAAAGGAATGTTAACCTATTGAAAAACAGCTTTCCCCTGTAATTTATGTCTGTGATTTAACAAAAATTGCACAATATTAATTTGGAAACATTGTTTGTTTCTGTCTATTATTGTGACACCAAAAAACTACTCAATTAAAACTCCTTAAATAAATACTACTTATTTTAATAATTAACCAAACCCAAAATAATATTTCATGCAAAAAATTAAAACCTTATGCGCAGTACATCGTGCCATTAAAACTCAATTTAAAGGATCAACCACAGAAATAGCTGAGCACGTTGGATTATCACGAAGCAGCTTTTACAATTACATTGAAGAAATAGAAAACTTTGGTGCAGAAGTGAGTTATTCACGTTCTACACGTTGTTTTACTTACGAAAACCCTTTTGAACTCAAATTAGAAATAAACGATAACGGGATGTCTCAAATATTTGGAGGAAGAAAGTTTTTTAGAGCATTTAACGAAAGCCATTAATGACCCGAAGCCAACATTTGCAGATGGAATTTCTGGGGTAGGTTGGTTACTGCAAACCTTGATAAATAATGAAATTCTAGAAGAAAATGAATTGCACACTTTACTTAAAGAAATTGATTCTTTGGTTTGCAATTATGCAATGGGGCAACTAAAAGTCAATAATCACCATTTTTTATACGGGCCTATTGGGGAGATGGTTTACCTAGTATTTAGAGTTAATGAAAACCCAGACGTAAAAGAGTTTCTTACTGAAATTTCTAAGCAGTTAATCGGTATTGGTAAACATAGCGAAAATGGTTTTCTTAGTGGAACCGTAAAATCATTAGGTGAGATTTCTACTGAAGGAATATATTTAGCCAAAGTAACGCTACCCAATGGGTTGCTTACGAGCTATAACATCAAGGTAGAGTTTTCCCCAGAAATGGAAGGTTCGGCTGAAATTATTACCGATGATTTACGGGTGTTGGAACGTTTGTTCATTCAATTTAATAAACTTGCGGAACGGAAAAATAAATTTATTGAAAGTCAAAAAGTCTCAGACAATAAAAAAAAATAAACCCATCCAACTTTTACTCACCCAAATTCTCAAACTCCATTCCCATAATATCCGTAAAATGCCCAAGTAACTTCTCTTTCACTTCTTCCATATTCACTTCCTTACCCAGCTCACGTTGAATAGAAGTTACATCCTTCCCAATAATTCCACAAGGAACAATGTTTCCAAAATACTCCAGGTTTGTATTTACGTTCAAAGCAAAACCATGCATAGAAATCCAACGGGAAGTTTTCACTCCGATAGCACAAATTTTTCGTTCTTGAGGCGTTCCTGGGTCGATCCAAACACCAGTGAATTTATCGTATCGCTCCCCTTTTATACCAAAATCAGCGCAAACTCTAATCACCGCATCTTCCATATTACGGAGGTAGACATTTATATCTGGACTAAACTGGTCTAAATCTAAAATAGGATACCCAACCAACTGACCCGGTCCATGGTAAGTAATATCGCCACCACGGTTAATTTTATAAAACGTAGCTTCTTTTTCTTCTAGACCTTTCTCATCTAAAAGTAAATTATCTAAAGACCCGCTTTTTCCTAAAGTATACACATGAGGATGCTCAACGTAAAAAAAGTAATTCTTAGGAGGAGTACCATTTTCGACATCTCTAATCTCCAGTTTTTTAGCCACAGAAGCATCAAAAACTCCTTGTTGGTAATCCCAAGCCTCTTGATAGTCTAACGTTCCTAAATCCTTAAAAAACACTTTTGGCATCCTACGGTATTATTTATTTTACGACATAAAAAAATGAGCTAGTGATTACAATGAATCAAAAGCTCATTCAAAATGATTTTATTTCTTACTTAGCTAATTCAGATTTCAAAAAATCTATCACATTAACCTCTACTACATCCACACCGTTCAATTCACCTAAATGCATTGAAATCCAATCTCCGAAATGAATATGATATAAAGTACGTGCAATTTTTGAATCTCCTTTACCCCAAATTTCGAAAATGTTATCCGTGTGTTTCGAGATGATGGTTTTGTTGATTTCAATCCGATGTTGATTTTTAACACTGTCATCAGAGTTACGTAAAATAACTACCGAAATATATTTATCAGCTCCAGCCCAACCTACTAATTCATTATGGTTCATTTCTGGAATGATATGATGTCCACAAAGCATTTTAGAGTTCTCGTTAATTTGCTGACGTAAACGTGTTGCAATTCCTTCGTATCCAGCGATACCATAAATTAATGGAAAAGTGTTCTCTAAACTCTCCGCTAGTTTTCTAGAATCAGCAACGGTGTCTGCTTCTTCCGCATCCAATAAAGCGATTGCATTATTTATTTCTGTATCGATATCAAAAGAAGTCAGGTCATAATGATTGAACAAAAACATTAGTGAAACCAAAGAGTAAGATAACATTGATCTTGGTGGGTTTCCACCTTCCAATACAATTTGATTCAATTTATGCTCCGCTGCAATTTCTCCAGCTCTTCCGCCAGAAGTAATGAACGCCAATTCTGCTCCCGCTTCTAATGCTGCTTCCACAACCGCAATAGTTTCTTCCGTATTACCTGAATAAGTAGAGCCAATAACCAAAGTCTTTTCGTCTACCCAAGAAGGTAAGTCGTATGTTTTGTTAACAGCAATTGGAATCTTAATATCTGGCGCTAACTCAGAAATAATTGTTCCTCCAATACCAGAACCACCCATACCGGTGATTAATACGTTATTAAAAGTACGATTACGTTTCTCTAATTTCGTACCATTCCCTATGACTAAAGCATCTTTTAATTGCTTAGTAAAATCTTGAATTAATGTCTTCATATTTATTTTATTTACAAACGCCAAATGTAAATTAATCACATTTAAAAACCTCTATTTATTTTTAGCCCAAACACATAATTAACAATTTCATGATACTGAGGGTTTAAGTCCTTAGAAATATCCTAAAATACTTGGCTTTAAAATCCAATAAAAGCCTATATTTGCAGCGAAATTAGCGGAATTAGAAAAGAGGGGTCGAAAACCCCTCTTTTTATTACCCCTTAATTTGGGAATGAGTTTTTGAATCAAGTTACTGATTTTTAGATTAATACGATGATAAAAGAAGAGACAATACAGCAGTTAATTGAAGAAGCTATTGAAGGTACCGATATCTTCTTAGTAGACTTGAAAATTAGCGGCAGTAATAAAATTTCTGTTTTGGTAGATGCTATAGGCGGCTTACCAATCACTGACTGTATGAAAGTGAGTCGTGGTATTGACCATAATTTAGATCGCGAAATTGACGATTTTTCTTTAGATGTTTCTTCCCCAGGACTAGATAAACCATTAAAGGTTTTTCGTCAATATGAAAAAAACATTGATCGAAGCATAAAAATCACATTGACAGACGGGGGTCTTTTTGACGCTACGATTCAACGTGTTGATGAACCAAAGATCACCTTATTCGTTGAAGAAGTAATCACCATTAGCGATTCTTTAGAAGGGGTTAAAAAAGGTGATAACATGGAGTTATCGCAAACAGATATTACAGAAGCAAAAATTAATATTTCGTTTAGTTAAACGAAGATTACACATACTATTATGATGAATACAGATCAACTTATTGAGTCGTTTTCGGATTTTAAAGAATTCAAAAACATTGACCGGGTAACCATGATGAATATCTTGGAAGAGGTATTTCGTTCTATGATTATTAAAATGTCTGGTAGTGATGCGAATTACGATATCATTATCAATCCAGACAAAGGAGATATCGAAATTTGGCGTAACCGTGAAATCGTTGACAACGATGAAGTGGAAGATGAAAACACAGAGATTTCATTAAATGAGGCTGTAAAAATTGAACCTGATTTTGAAATTGGGGAAGAAGTTGCAGAACAACTGCAATTAGAAGATTTTGGAAGAAGAGCTGTTTTAGCTTTACGTCAAAACCTAATTTCTACTATTCACGAATTAGAAAAAGATTCATTATATAAATTGTATAAAGATAGAGTTGGTGATATCCTAACGGGTGAAGTTTACCAAATCTGGAAAAAAGAAGTTCTTATTCTTGATGACGAAGGAAATGAGTTGATTCTACCAAAATCAGAACAAATCCCAAGTGATTATTTCAAAAAAGGAGAATCTGTTCGTGCCGTGATTAAGAAAGTGGATATGCGTAACAACAATCCAGTAATTATTTTATCACGTACGGCAACGGAATTCTTAGCTCGTTTGTTTGAGTTAGAAGTACCCGAGATATTTGATGGTTTAATCACCATTAAAAACATTGTTCGTGAACCAGGAGAACGTTCTAAAGTAGCTGTTGAATCGTACGATGATCGTATTGACCCAGTAGGTGCTTGTGTAGGTATGAAAGGTTCAAGAATTCACGGAATTGTTCGTGAATTACGTAACGAAAATATTGATGTAATTAATTATACTGCAAACCCGCAATTATTTATTGCTCGTTCATTAAGCCCTGCTAAGATTAGCAATACGGTAATTAATGATGAAACCGGTAAAGCAGATGTTTTCTTACGTCCTGACCAAGTTTCTTTAGCTATTGGTAAAGGTGGTCACAACATTAAATTAGCAAGTAGATTAACAGGATACGAAATTGATGTTTACCGTGAAGAGGGTAACGACAATGAGGATGTTGATATTGAAGAATTTGCTGATGAAATTGACAGCTGGATCATTGATGCTTTAAAAGGTATTGGATGTGATTCTGCAAAAAGCGTTTTACGTCTTTCAAAAGAAGATTTAATTAAACGTACCGATTTAGAAGAAGAGACAGTTGATGCGGTTCTTTCTATATTCAGAGCTGAATTTGAATAAAACCGTTTCAAAATGATTTAGTTTATATTAATTTGCCACCAAATACATAACTTTCCATAATATGGCAGGTAAAACAAAGAGATTAAGTAAAATAGCAAGAGAATTTAACGTTGGGATTTCAACAATTGCTGAATTCCTAACAGCTAAAGGACAAGAGATTGAATCTTCTCCTAACGCAAAAGTTCTGCCCGATATGTACGAATTGCTTGTGCAAGAGTATATGCCGGATAAAGCTAGAAAAGAAAAATCTCAAGAGCTTAGAAATAAAAAGGTAGAGCGAAAAACTATTTCGCTTGAATCAGAACAACCCGTAGTGGTTGAACCAACCCCTGTTGCAGAGAAACCTGTTGCAGTAGTTGTTGAGCCAACCCCTGAGGTTGTTGCGGCTCCTGAAGCACCTGTAGTTGAAACTCCTCCTGTTGCTGAACCAGTAGCAGAAGTGAAAGAAACTAAAGCAGAAGAAGCTCCTGCTGCAACTCCAGCTCCAGTTCCAACCGAAGCTCCAAAACCAACGGAAACTCCTGCTCCAGAAGTAGCAGAAACTCCAAAATCAACGGAAGTTGAAATTCAATCTGGAGATGAAAAGAAGTTTGAGGATGGCAAAGGACCAAAAATATTGGGTAAGATCACTTTAGAGGATAAAAAACCTAAAGGAAAGGGAAAGAAAAAGCCCGAACCTAAAAAGGAAACTCCAAAAGCTGCTCCTAAACCGGTTACAAAACCAACTCCAAAGGTGGTAACACCTAAGGTGGTAAGTAAACCTGTTCCAGTAGCACCTGCACCAATAGTGAAGTCAAAAAAACCAGCAGAGCCAGAAATGGTGAAAACACGCGTTGAAAAACTTACTGGTCCTACTATTGTGGGTAAAATTGTACTTCCTGTTAAGCAAGAGAAAAAGAAAAAACCAGTTGCGTCATCTGCTAATCCAAACGGAAATAAGCGTAAGCCTAGAAAAAGACTTCCTTCTGCCGGTGGTGGAACACCAGGCGCACCAGGTGCAAATAGAGGCCCCGGTAACAGAGGACCAGGCAACAGACCTCCAGGTGCTAGAGGACCAGGTGGTCCGAATAGAGGTCCTGGAAATAGAGGTCCAGGTAAAGGCCGTAAGGTAGAACCAGCTAGTCCACGTACTGATGAGCAAATCCAAAAAGAGATTAGCGATACATTAGCACGTTTAAATAGTGGTGGTAAAAAGAAAGGTGCAAAACATCGTAAAGCTAAAAGAGAAAGAGGTGTTCATCAAGAACAAGCCGAATTAGCTGCACAAGAATTCGAAAAAAGAAGTATTAAGGTAACAGAATTTGTTACTGTTCATGAGTTAGCAACCATGATGGATATAACAATTACGAATGTTATTTCTGCATGTATGACTCTTGGTATGATGGTTTCTATTAACCAACGATTAGATGCGGAAACGTTGACAATTGTTGCGGAAGAATTCGGCTTTATTGTTGAGTTTGTTGGTGCTGATACCGAAGAAGAGGAAGAAGAAGAAATCATCGATGCTGTAGAAGATTTAGTTCCTAGAGCTCCAATTGTTACCGTAATGGGTCACGTTGATCATGGTAAGACTTCTTTACTAGATAAGATTAGAGATGCAAATGTAATTGCTGGTGAAGCTGGGGGTATTACCCAACACATTGGTGCATACATGGTGCAATTAGATAGCGGAAAAGAAATCACATTCTTAGATACTCCGGGTCACGAGGCGTTTACCGCAATGCGTGCCAGGGGTGCTCAAGTTACTGATATTGCAATTATCATTATTGCTGCAGATGATAGTGTGATGCCTCAAACTAAAGAGGCTATTAATCACGCCCAAGCTGCTGGTGTACCAATGATATTCGCGTTCAATAAAATGGACCGTCCAGATGCAAGTGCTGATAAAATTAGAGAACAGTTATCTCAATTAAACATTTTAGTAGAAGAATGGGGTGGAAAATTCCAAACGCAAGAAATTTCTGCTAAGAACGGATTGGGCGTAGACGAGTTACTAGAAAAAGTACTATTAGAAGCTGAAATGTTAGAGTTGAAAGCTAATCCTGATAGAATGGCTAGTGGAACTGTGTTAGAAGCTTCATTAGATAAAGGTAGAGGATACGTTACACAAATGATTGTTCAAACTGGAACAATTAAAGTAGGTGATTTTGTTGTTGCAGGTCAATATTTTGCAAAAGTAAAAGCACTGACTGACGAACGTGGTAAATCAGTAGAATCTGCCGGTCCAGCACATGCTGTATCAATGTTAGGTTTCGCAGGAGCTCCAAATGCGGGTGATAGTTTCAGACAATTCACAGAAGAACGTGAAGCAAAACAATTAGCTGTTAAGCGGGAACAATTACAACGTGAACAAGGACTAAGAACTCAGAAACATTTAACATTAGATGAAATTGGAAGACGTTTATCATTAGGCGATTTCCACGAAATTAATGTGATTGTTAAAGGTGATGTTGATGGTTCTGTGGAAGCACTTTCTGATTCATTAATGAAACTTTCTACCGAGAATGTTCAAGTAAATGTGATTCACAAGTCAGTGGGTCAAATTTCTGAATCAGATGTATTATTAGCAACCGCTTCAGATGCAATTATTGTTGGTTTCCAAGTAAGACCTTCAATGAGTGCACGTAAATTAGCGGAGAAAGAAGAAATAGACATTAGATTATATTCTATTATCTACGATGCGATTGAGCAAATGAAAGATGCCATGCAAGGTATGTTGAAACCAAAAATCGTTGAAGAAATTGTTTGTAACATTGAAATTCGCGAAACATTCAAAATTTCTAAATTCGGTACTATTGCAGGTTGTTACGTATTAGATGGAACTATTACTAGAAATACTGACGTACGAATCATTAGAGATGGTATAGTAGGATACGCTGGTAAACTAGGTTCATTGAAACGTTTCAAAGATGACGTGAAAGAAGTTAAAGCGGGTTACGAATGTGGATTGAACATTGATGGTTACAACGATATTAAAGTTGGTGATATCATTGAGGGATACGAACAAAAAGAAGTACAACAAACGTTGTAATTCCTTTAAAATAAAATTAGAAACGGCCATTGAGATTTATTCTTGATGGCCGTTTTTTATTTGCAGGCATACTATACAAAGATTACTTTCGTTGCCTACCTTAATACACTCTTTTATGCTTGAACTAATAGTAATAACCAAATCTGAATTACTTGTGGTTAATATCTCAACAGCCATTGAACAACTGAGCAATTGGCGAATATCAATTATTTCGCCATTTACCCCCCCCTTCAATATTACAGAAGGTAAATCACTTATAATAACCAATATAATATGTTCGAATGCTGATTTTGAAAAATTAAAACGAACTCAAATTCCAATATCATTTGTTCCAGAAACAATAAGTACTTTACTCATTAAGAATATTCTAAACCTAAGAGAACAAAGGATTAATCCGCTTTCTATTTCCAATTCTTCTATTCAATACAAATTAGATAATCATAAAAATTCGCTAACCCCCAGAGAAATAGAAATATTCAACCTTATTGAAAAAGGGTTGACAAGTCTTGCCATTTCAGAACATTTATTTATATCAAAACGTACAGTAGATAATCATAGACAAAACATAAAGACGAAACTTAAACTTAATCCAGGAATTGTATAATTTTTAGTTAAAAGCAAAAAAACCAATTAATTCATAATGCCCAGGTATACCTATAAAAATGAGGGAAATCAGTGCTAAAATGAGTATTAATACTCATTGTTAGGCCGACTAATTAATCACTCCTTTGCGCTTATTAATTCAAAATAAAACTTTATGAAAAAATTACTTTACCTCATGGTATCTGGAGCATTTTTACTGTCATCTTGCTCAAAAGAAATGGCAGAACCACAAAATACTGCCCAAATGAATTTAGTACCTGCTCAACAGGGAGAAACTCAAATACTAGAATTCTTAGCCGTGTATGAAAATTGGAAATCTAATCCAGAGGTTACCTTTAATAACATGTCAAAAGCTGATGCAGTTTGGCTAATGGAAGCAAGCATTAATTACTTAAACGGATTTCAATTAAGCTATTGGGAGAATGAAGTAGTTCAAGAAAGTAATTACAATGCTATTCTCGTGGAAGGGAATAATGACTACTTCACTGGGGGCTCTATTCTAAGTACTTTCGCATTAATGGATGCCGCAATTACTAATCAAAAAGCCAACAATAACCACAATATGGTATTGGTTGTAGATTTGTATTTAGATGAAGAAAATTCAAATGCAATTTTCATAAGAAGCATTAGTGCTCTATCATATCCTATATCAAATATTTCTGATAAACGTCTGATTGAAAGTGACGATTATTGGTCTGCTGGGTTTGACCTTGGTAAATGTGATATCTATGCGGGGCAGGAAGTAGGGAAAGATGCAACAGATAAAGTAAATTATATTGTAAACTGGAATTGGTGGAATGCATATTATAGAACTACATATAATGCACAAGATGTTTTATATCATACCAATGTGGGTACTACTTATGTTGGTTGGGGACAAACCTCTGGCTCTGACCCATGGGGTGGGCAACCTGGAAATACTTGTTTATCACCAACTGATATGAATGGAGTTTTGACATTAAACGAAAATTCTATATTTAGTGTAATCCCAAATGGACAACAACTAATACGAGCCAATGTTTATTGGGATGTTATAGGTAGTTCTGGGCCAAGTGGAGACGTTTATCATAATAGTAATAACACACATGGAATACCACACGTACAATAGTATTAAAAGAGATGGGCTTAGGCTCATCTCTTTTATTTTCTTCAACCTACTAGTTTTGAATAGCTTTTCCCAAACGTGGGAAAAAGAAATAGCAACACCTGAAAGTGAGCACTTTCCAATTCTAGCCTCTTGGAATAATCAAATTCTGTTGGGGTATACTGAAAACAGATTCACTTTTGTCTTGAAGTTTCTTGATTCAAGCGGAGATCAACTCATGGAGAAAAGGTTCTCCCCTCCTAATAATTATTCCAATATGGGATTTCAAAAATTAACCATAGTAAATGATACTCTTTTCACTATTGGAACCGTATATAATACATCTGAGACAGACATCGTTCTATTAAAATATGATTTGGTAAATGATACATCAATCATGTATGTTTTACCAACTAATGATACCCTGGAAAATTTCTTTGACTATACATTTACGGGTTCAAGTTTTATTATTCCTGGGCGTGCTGATGTAGGTCGTACCATTTACGCAGCTTATATTAAAGAAATATCTTTGAACGGCAAAGTATTAAATCAAAATTACTTTTTAGACTATGTTTTCAGCTCAGGTTATTTATGGAGTAATGACTCTGTTTATTCTGCAAGGACGGTGAATCATTTTGATTTTAGATTTAACCGATCTGATTTCTCACCAATAGATACCACTATAACCTCATCCATGATAGCAAATTTAGGTGGCTCAATTACCTCAAAATACTATCCTGACAAACACTACGTATCTGGTTATTTCAGAGATACCAGTAACCTGAGTTTTCATATGCATTGTGAAGTTTTAAAAATCACTAAGGATTCTGTTCTATCTAACAATTATCGTTTTGGTAGAGATGATAAAGCAAATAAAATTCAAGGAGTTCAACCCATTGGAGAAAGTAATTCAAATATTTTGTTTTTAGTAGGTTCAACCGCAGATGATAATGTGGATCCTAGAATGTATCCTGACCCAACCGAAATAGCTCTTTTTAAAACAAACCAGAACGGAGATACGTTATTTATGAGGTTCTATAAAGGAGAGGTGAAGTATATAGCAAATTCTATTTTAGCTACGCCTGATGGAGGTGCTCTTATTGCATCTTATAAATACGATTGGAACTCTCCCTACCCCAATCAATGGGATATACACTTACTAAAAGTAGATTCCCTAGGAAATTACACCCCATTGAGCACACCAGATATAGAAAAACCCGAAGTACTTAAAGTCATTGTTTATCCAAACCCAGCAACTAATCAAATAGCATTTTCAGGCGTATTACAGTTTCCAGCGGTTATTACTATTTATGATATTCTGGGTAGGGAAGTTAAAAACACCATTCTATACTCTAATAGTGACAAAGTAGATATTAGCTTATTAAATACAGGAACTTACGTATTTCGTGTGAATTCAGATAACCAAGTAGCCCGTGGTAAATTTTTGGTAGAGTAAGTATTCTAAACAATAGTATTTTTTGAACTAAATCCATTATTCTTTCGTTAACCATCAAAATTCTTACTACCCAATTAATTATTAGAATAACCATGAATCCATACTCAACCAATAAACTAATTAGAAATGCACTTTTGTTCATCTCTTTTTTTCTGATTTCTACCATATCATTTTCCCAAACTTGGGAAAAAGCAATTGAAAACGAGGATAATGAGGCCTACCCCGCTATTTCCATGTGGAATAATCAAATCATTTTATGCTATACAAATACATCAGGAACCGAATCCAGTTTTAATATCAAATATTTAGATGAAAATGGAAGTATTGTAAAAACCCAAAACCTAATCTCTTCAAATGCAAATTATTCATTTTCATTTAATTCTAAAACTACGATAATTGACGATACGTTATTCGTAATAGGCACCGCAAAAAACAAATCAAATTCTAATTCAAATATTCTCTTTATCAAATACAACCTAAAAACTACAAATTATTTTGATAGTATATACATTACTAATGACACCAATGATTTTCTCTTAGATTATATAGTATCAGATACAAATTTTATTATCCCTGGGTTTTCAGAAATAAATGGAATCTATCATGGACATATTATTAAAATAAATTTCCAAGGAGAAATAATTAGTTCGCAGTATATTTCAAACACACTATATATTTCCGGTTATTTATGGAACCTGAGGAATAAAATATCCGCTAGGACTGTTGGGAACACAGATTTCAGGTTTAACAGTTCAAATTTAACATTCTTAGATTCTGTAGTATTAGACCCCAAAATGTACACTTGGGGAGGTTCATTTACATCTAGTTTAAACCAAAGCACCCACTATATTTCAGGAGAGTCCATTACCCCTCAAACTTCAATAAGCATGTGTTCTGTATTAAAAATTGAATCTGATTCGATAAATTCACGTAATTACACATTTGGAAGAATCACTAAAGATAATAAGGTTCAAGGGGTTCAACCAATCGCAGAAAGTGATTCTGGAATTCTATTTCTAGTTGGTTCCACAAGTGACCAAGTTCGGCCGATTTTTTCTCCTGACCCTACCGAAATAGCACTATTCAAAACCAACCCGAATGGGGACACTCTGTTCATGAAGTTCTATAAAGGTGAAGTTAAATACATAGCTAACTCAATAATTGCGACTAAAGATGGAGGTGCAATTATTGCCTCAAATAAATACGATTGGAACTCTCCCTACCCCAACCAATGGGATATCCATTTATTAAAAGTAGATTCGTTAGGAAACTACACTCCATTGAGCACACCAGATATAGAAAAACCAGAAGAACTTAAAGTCATTGTTTATCCAAACCCAGCAACTAATCAAGTCTCCTTTTCTGGCCTATTAAAGTTTCCTGCTATTATAACTATTTATGATATTCTGGGTAGAGAAGTTAAAACCACTAGGCTATATACTAAAAGCGACAAAGTGGATATTAGTCAACTAAATTCAGGAACTTACGTATTTCGTGTGAATTCAGATAACCAAGTAGCCCGTGGTAAATTTTTGGTGGAGTAAGGATTATCAAAAACCACCTATCCCAAATTACACCCTTTTAAATAGACAATTCAGCGTTAAGTAAAATAATACTTAAGCGCCCTTAGTTTGTCATAATTTTGTCTTGGAAAATATTGTAATTATGACAAAATACCTTCTTTTAATTTCAGCACTTGTTGTTTCCCTTTCTGGTAATACCCAAGAATTGTGGAGCCTCGAGAAATGTGTAGAATACGCCTTAGAGAACAATTTAGATGTCCGCCAAGCACAATTAAATGTAGAGAATTCTCAAACCGGAGTAATGCAATCTAAAAGTCAGTTTTTACCTAGTGTAAATGCATCGGCTTATTATGGGTACAATTTCGGACAAAGAATTGATCCATTTACAAATCAATTTGCGCAAAGCACCGTAAACACCGGTAATTTCAATCTATCGGCTAACTGGGCATTGTTTACTGGATTACAAAACATGAATCAGTTAAAACAAAGTCAATACGATGAAAAGTCGACTGATTTCGCCTACAAAAACGTGCAATATTTAACCAGCTTAGCGGTAACTACTTCATTTTTACAAATTTTATTTAACCAAGAATCATTGAGTGTTGCAGAGAGTCAATTAGACATCACTACCCTTCAAGTAGAACGTACTAAAAAACTGGTAGACGCAGGAAGCGCCCCACAAGGAAGCTTGTATGATATTGAAGCACAATATGCCCGGGAGGAATTGGCGCAAGTAGATGCCGACAACCAAGTTATTCTATCTTATTTATCGTTAAAACAACTTTTACGTTTACCGGGTGATTTCAATATGGAAATCGTAATACCTAGCAAATTTGATAGTGCATCATTAGCCTTGCCCACCAGTTTAGGAATGGTGATTCAAACGGCTTATGATACGTACCCAAGTATTAAGAGTAACGAATACGCCTTATTAAGTGCCGAAAAACAAATCTCTATTTCAAATAGTGCCATGATTCCAAGGCTTACTTTTAGTGGTTCATTAGGTACGGGATACTCTGGAAACGCTGTCAATGTTACCGGATACTCTCCTAACGGCACAAATCCAATTGGTTATGTAGAATCCAACCCAACAGATGTGGTAGTAGCTCCTAGTTTTACGGCACAAACAGAAACACAAGGTTTTAGTGATCAAGTAAGTGGTAACTTTAATCAATCATTAGGATTAAGTTTATCTATCCCCATTTTCAATAAAATGAATAATAAGGCGAACGTTAACCGTGCAAAGGTGAACTACTCTATTCAAGAAAATAACTTAGAAAAAGAAAAGCAATCTGTAAGACAAGATATTGAGCGCGCGTATGCAGATGCTTCTGCCGCTTTCAAGAAATACAGATCAACGGAAAAAGGATTAACCTCGTTTAACGAAGCCTTTAATTACGCACAAAAAAGATTTGATGTAGGAATGATTAATGCCGTAGATTATAACGTGGCTAAGACCAACTTATACAGAGCGCAAAGTGACCTTGTTAAAGCAAAGTTTGATTATATCTTCAGAATTAAAATACTCGATTTTTACCAAGGAAAATCACTCAGTTTATAAAACTTCTTTGGCTTTAAGCCACTAAAAAAATTACCATGACTAAAAGAAATATTAGTATAGCAGTAGCCGTTGTTCTTGCCGCTGTTCTTATCTATTTTGTGATACAAAAGTCGAAAGAAAGTAACGCTAAATATACCATTACCACTTCTGTTATAGAGGTTGGCAATATTACGGAAGTAGTTTCCGCTACCGGAAGAATTCAGCCGGAGAAAGAGGTGAAAATTAGTCCAGAAGTACCCGGTGAAATCATTGTACTTCCTGTAAAAGAAGGCATGAAGGTTAATATGGGCGACTTACTAGTTACCATAAATCCTGATTTATACCAAGCGTCTGTAAGCAGAGCACAAGCCGGTTTAAACTCCGCAAAAGCGAATAAAGCAAATTCTAATGCCCGCTTATCGCAATCAAATGCCCGTTTTATCAATGCAGAAATCAACTACAAACGTCAAAAGCAGTTGAACAAAGACGGAGTAGTTTCTGATGCTGATTTTGACCGTGTAAAAAGTGAATTTGAAGTAGCTAAAGCAGAAGTTGTTGCAGCCGAAGAGAGTTTAAACGCAGCACGATTCAATATTAAAAGTGCCGCTGCTACTGTTAAAGAAGCTACCGATAATCTGAAAAGAACAACCATCTACAGTCCAATGGATGGTACCGTTTCTAAACTTAATGTAGAGTTAGGCGAAAGAGTTGTTGGAACCGCTCAAATGGCAGGTACAGAACTGATGCGCGTAGCTGATTTAACGCAAATGGAAGTTCACGTAGAAGTAAACGAAAGTGATATTGTACGGGTGAAAATAGGTGATAAAACTACCGTGGAAGTGGATGCCTACTTAAACAGAAAATTCACTGGTGTGGTCAAAGAAATCGCAAATTCTTCTGCTTCTTCAAACATGCAATCTACCAATGAGATCACCGTTTTTAATGTGAAAATTAGCATTGATAGAGCATCATACGAAGACCTTATAGATCAAGGAAATCCGCATCTAAGTCCTTTCAGACCTGGAATGTCAGCTAACGTAGAAATTTTAACCAATGAGTTAAATGATATCTTAATGATTCCTATTCAAGCCGTAACTATTAGACCAGACACTTCTGAAAAAGTGATGCGTAAACTAAAAATAAATTTAGAAGAATACGATGATGACCAGTTATTTGAAGTTGTTTTTGTCTATGAAGATGGTATTGCGATTATGAAAAAGGTAGTTACCGGAATTCAAGACACCAAAAACATTCAAGTTATTTCAGGTTTAGAAGAAGGTGAAGAAGTTATTTCTGGACCCTACTCTATTATTTCTAATAAGCTTTTAAATAAAGATAAGGTAGATTCTAAAAGCAAGGAAGACCTCTTTAACGAAGAGGGTAAATCAGAAAATGATGAAAGCTAGTTTTTCGCATAATATTTCTTTTCGGTTATAGAAATTCCCATTCATTCCATCTACTTTTGCTCCAATGGCAAATATTCTTAACATAGAAACATCTACAACGGTTTGTTCCATTGCAATTGGAGTGGATGGAAATTGCGTTGCTTTAAACGAGGTCAATGAAGGGTACTCTCATGCAGAACAAATCGAATCCCTTATTGAGAAATCCTTACATGAAGCAAACGTAAATATCAAAGATTTAGATGCTGTTTCGGTGAGTAAAGGTCCTGGTTCGTATACCGGTTTACGCATTGGGGTTTCGTTAGCAAAGGGATTGAGTTTTGGTTTAAACATTCCATTAATTTCTGTTCCTACCCTAGAGGCTATGGCAAATCACCCGCGTGTTTTGGCACATACCACCAGCTTTAAAGCTCCCATGTTAGATGCTAGGCGAATGGAAGTATACACGTGCATTTTAGAGGAGTCTAATCGTGTTTTTGAAAAAACTTCGGCAGTCATCCTTGATGAGCACTCCTTTACTGGAGTTTTAGAAAAGCATAGCCTGCTATTTTTTGGTCCCGGTATGGAAAAGTGTAAAGCAAAATTAGCTATTCATGATAATGCGGTTTTTGAAGATGATATTCTTCCATCTGCCCAACACATGGTCCAAATTTCAGAAGAAAAACTCGTGAAAAAAGAAGTGGAAGACACCGCATATTTCGAGCCTTTTTACCTGAAAGATTTTGTTGCTGGCAAACCAAAAAAGTTAGTGTAATCAAACGCCTTGTAGTACTAACAATTTTATTAATTTCGAGCCCTTATATTTCGTTGAAAATTAGACTGTATTACAATCATATATGTGGGAATTACTTGCCAGATTTATAGTTAGAAGAAGCGCGTTTATTTTGATCACCATTTTGGTGGGTACTGCTGTGGTGGGTTATAATTCAACGAACCTAAAACTACAATGGACCTTACCTAAAATGCTGCCTGATAGTGATTCAACGCTACAAGCTTACACCGAATTCAAAGGTAAATTTGGAAACAATGCGCAGTCGTTGATTCTAATTTTAGAAGAAAATCCACTAGATGATTTAGAATTATTTAATTCTTGGTACCGTTTTGGTCAACAACTTGATAACATTGACGGGGTAGATACCGTAATTTCTATTAACCGCCTTTTTAATGTGGTGAAAGACACCGTCAACAAAAAATTTGACTTACGAAGGATCGTACCTCACGAGTTAAAAACAGAAGCGGAACTAGACAGTGTGCGCGCATTAGTTTACTCCCTCCCCTTCTATTCCAATAGGCTGATTAACGATACCAATCATGTGAATATCATGATGATTACGCTTAACCAAAAAACCTTCAATTCTAAACGTAGAGAGCCTCTGGTTAAAGAAGTCTTTGACGATGTAGATAGGTATCGTTCGGAAAATAATCTCCATATTCATTATAGCGGAATGCCCTACATCCGTACCATGATTACTCATTTGGTAAAAACAGAATTGGGGCAGTTTTTAGGATATGTTATTATCGTTACCATCATTATTTTACTCATTTTCTTCCGTTCCTTTTCACCCGTTTTAGTTTCTATGCTCGTGGTGATTTTGGGCGTAACATGGAGTTTCGGAATTATTTCATTTTTCGATTATGAGATTACTATTTTAACCGGAATTATACCTCCTTTAATAATTGTCATTGGTATTCCTAATTCCATTTACCTCATCAATAGGTACCATTCGGAGTACTCTATTCATCAAAATAAAGTGCTAGCCATTAGTCGTGTAGTTCGTAAAATTGGACAAGCCACTTTAATGACTAACGTAACCACTGCCGTAGGTTTCTTAGCCTTTGTTTTTACAGAAAGCACCATCTTAGTAGAGTTCGGAATTGTGGCATTTGTCAATATCATGATTTTATTCTTGCTCTCTATTTTCATGATACCAGCTATTCTTAGCGTACTTCCTGTTCCCAAAAAGAGTCAGATGTATCACTTAGACCGAAAGGGCTTGAACAAAATAGTAGATGCACTTATTCACTTAATTTCTTTTCATAGAACTAAAGTATATTGGGGCTCGTTCGTCATTGTGATCGTGTCTATTTATGGACTAACTCTTATGACAACTACGGGGAATCTTACCGATGACTTCCCTAAAGACGGAATAGTAGTCCAAGATTTACATTATGTAGAAGAAAACTTTAGTGGTGTAATGCCTTTTGAAATTGGTATCGATGCCTTAAAACCAGGAATGGTTACCAAGGGAGCAACCCTTAAACGTATTGATAAATTAAATACCCTATTTGAAAGCTATCCTGAATTTGGTAGACCAATGTCTATTGTGGAAGGCGTTAAATATGCTAAACAAGCGTATTACGGAGGGAATCCAGATAAGTACGAATTAATAAAAGGAAACGAAAAAATCTTTATTAAAAAATACTTAGACAATACCAATGGCAACGCCAATATGCTGCAATCTTATGTAGACAGTACAGAACAGTTTGCACGGGTATCCGTTCCTATGAGAGATGTAGGTAGTATTGTAATGGATTCATTGGTGACTAAACTAGAAGGTCAAATAGCCGAAATATTTCCAGCAGAAAAATACAATATCCAATTAACCGGTCCTGGAGTCGTATACCTGAAAGGAACCAAATATTTAGTAAAAAACCTACTGCAAAGTTTAGCGCTAGCTATATTTATCATTGCCGGATTAATGGCTTCCCTATTTAAGTCGTACCGAATGATTATTATGTCTATTTCGGTAAATATGATTCCCCTATTGGTAACGGGTGCAATGATGGGCTTCTTTGGAATTCCGTTAAAACCATCTACCATATTAGTATTCAGTATCGCATTTGGAATATCTATTGACGACACCATACATTTTCTCGCAAAATACCGTCAAGAATTAGAAAACTGTGAATGGGATTTAAAACCTGCGGTTATTGAATCTATTAAAGAAACGGGTGTAAGTATGATGTATACCTCTATCATATTATTCTTTGGTTTTGGCGTATTCGCATCTAGTGATTTTGGCGGAACACAAGCTTTAGGTATTCTAACATCTTTAACGCTAATTGTAGCGATGATTGTGAACTTAGTTTTACTTCCATCCTTATTATTAACAATGGGTAAACAACTTACCAACAAAGCGTTCAAAGAGCCGTTGATAGAAATCATTGACGAAGAAGAAGACATTGATTACGCAGGCCTTAGAATACAGCACCGAGAGGATGAAAATCCAATTTCGTAACAATAATTACAAAAAACACTTGATGACTAATGCAAGAAATTAGTGATATTTCAGAAAAATTAGAACACGGAATTAATAAATTGGGCCTCAACGGAACGCCTAACGGATTATACGACCCTATACGTTACATTCTCAGTTTAGGAGGAAAAAGAGTTCGACCATTAATGACGCTGATTGCGGCCGAAATGTTTGACCAAACCCCTTATAACGCACTACCACAAGCCTTGGCAATTGAAGTTTTTCACAACTTCACGTTGTTACATGACGACATCATGGATGAAGCTCCATTAAGACGAAATCAAGAAACGGTTCATTTAAAGTGGAATGTTAATACTGGAATTCTATCGGGTGATGCGATGTTAATCAAAGCATACCAATTATTGAGCGCCACCCCTCCTATTTACCTTCCGGAAATCTTATCCTTATTTAATGAAACTGCCCTAGGCGTTTGCGAAGGGCAACAGTTAGATATGGAATATGAAACCCGTAAAGATGTATCTATTGAAGAATACATTGAAATGATACGTTTAAAAACCGCAGTTTTATTGGCTTGCGCGCTTAAAACAGGAAGTATCATTGGTGGGGCAGATGAGATAGCCATGAATAAAATGTATGATATTGGGGAAAATCTAGGGATTGCATTTCAACTTCAAGATGATATTTTAGATGCATTTGGAACGGCAAAAATTGGTAAGCGTAAAGGCGGAGATATTATTTCTAACAAGAAAACATTTTTACTTATTACCGCTTTAAAAAATGCAGAAGGACCTATTAAAGCTGAACTAAACGCTTGGATAGAGAAAACTGATTTTGACGAAGAAGAAAAAATTGAAGCGGTATTAAACATTTTTGACACACTCGATATTAAAGCTATTTCTAAAAAAGAAATGGGTAGATATACCGATATCGCATTCAAAATGTTGGAAGATTTAGATGTGACCGAAGAAAAGAAATCAAACATTCTTTATTTAATGAATACCCTTCTAAAAAGAGATTTCTAATTGATATGAGCGCAGTATATTGGCAAGAGTCTAATCAAGAACTACTAGTGAAATACCCGGATTTAACCGATCAGGTATGGCGCCAAGTTCAAAAAGATTTTTCTTTAGAAGCCATGGAGATTTCAGATTCTGAAGTAGCCACTCTGGATGAAATTTACACCAATGTTTACCCAGAGGTCATGAACTTCATAAAATTTGATTTCAACGCGCTAATGCGTTTGCTGTACCGAATAGACATCAGTGAAAGCTCCGTAAAGAAACAAATGGACCTCATGCCCGATGATACGGCTCAAGCTATTTCTAATCTAATCGTAAAAAGGGAAATTCAAAAAGTGGTTTTACGTAAGCAGTTTAGTGATTTAGGTTAAAGTTGCCTATTTAACCAATAATAGTACATTTGCCGTCTTTCAATTAAGACTCTTCTTTTAAGATGATTTTAGATTGTGAGATATTTATAATATCCTTCGCCTAGGCTACGGATATTAATAGGGGGATTAGCTATCTGGATGGCTATAGCGCTTGAAAATGTAATAAGAACCTCCTTCGCTACGGCTTCGGAGGTTAAAAGGGGGATTAGCTCAGTTGGCTAGAGCGTTTGACTGGCAGTCAAGAGGTCATCGGTTCGATTCCGATATTCTCCACTTTGGGCCCGTGACCTTAATTCGTTAAGTGTCAGTTATTAGGTTCATTAGTTTAAAAGCGTCTGCTGGCTTCCACCTCAGGCGCTTTTTTCATTTGTATAATTATTTGCGTAAAACCCAGTCAAAATATTATCAAAGGAGAACACTTTTTTAGAAAGTTCAACATCCACGTTAAAAGCAATTACAATTAAGACTAAAAAAAATTACTTCTTCTCCACAAAGTACATTGCCAACAATCCTTTTCCATTAGCTTCAACCTTCCCACGTGATTCGAATGTGTATTCTTCTACATCTTTAATGATATCATAAGTAGATTCCGAATTATTCACCTTACCAACACCGCCAGAACTTTCCATTCTAATAGCTGCATTAACGGTATCGCTCCAGTTTGGATGCATCTAAATATCTCAAAGGCAATAGCTTGAAAACTCAAGCCGCAGGCACTTCATTCCAGTATGAAAAAAGCCAAAACAATACCGTATTAGGAGAACTATTATTCCAAGTTATTTTCTACACGTAAAAAGAAACCTATTCTACGATAACTTCACCTAACAATGTTAATTTCGGGAATCAAATTCTCAGCAACTATAAATTAGAACGAATTCGCCATGGGTAAAGTGAAAATACTGTTAGGTCCAGTTTTAGGGGTGTTAATCTATTTCTTATTGCTGCGGTCAACCGGTGACCATAAAATAGCCTCCACAGGAGGTGTGGGCATTTGGATGGCTGTTTGGTGGATTACCGAAGCGGTAAACATTTATTTCACGTCACTAATTCCCATTACCTTCCTCCCTTTTCTTGGAGTTGTTAGCATGAAAGAGTTGGGCCCAATGTACATGCCTGATATTATTTTCTTTTTCATTGGGGGTTTCCTATTGGCTTTTGCATTAGAAAAATGGGACATCCACAAAAGAATAGCGCTAAAAATTCTTTTACTTATTGGGAATTCTCCGCAACGACTGTTATTGGGTTTCATGTTAACCAGTTATTTTTTATCCATGTGGATTTTAAATACCGCAGTAGTGATGATGCTGTTACCTGCAGCAATGGCGGTTTTTAAACAAATTCAAGAAAAAGACGAAAGCAATGATCTTTCTACTCCGTTTTTACTCGGTATTGCATACGCTGCGAGTATTGGTGGTACGGCTACCTTAATTGGAACGGCTCCTAATTTATATTTCATGGATTTCTTTAACGAAAACATGGCCAATTATGAACCCGTAACATTTGGTGGTTGGTTTATGGTTGCGTTACCCGCAAGTGTCATTTTTGTTTTTAGTGCGTATTGGGTCATTCAAAAAAGATATTTAAAATCGACTTCTGCCAACTTATTTGAAGTAGATGAAATCAAAGTCCAATACAAAGAATTGGGTAAAGTAAATACTGATCAGTGGATTGTTAGTCTGGTATTTGGAGTTACGGTGGTTCTTTGGTTTACCGCCAAAGAATTAGCTATTGGAAGTCTTCATTTTCCGGGGTGGTTGGTTCTTTTTGATAATCCAACCTACATTAAGGAAAGTACCATTGCTATGTTAGCCGCTTTTATTTTGGTGATTCTACCCTCACGTACCAAAAAAGGAAATCTACTGGATTGGGATGCGGCTAAAAAAATTCCTTTAGGAATCATCTTCCTTTTTGGAGGCGGATTTGCATTAGCAAAAGTCATCGGCACCAGTGGACTTGGATTATGGCTCGGGGATCAACTGGTTTTTCTAAAAGATTTTAATCCCATTCTTGTCGTTATCGGATTAGCCTTGTTTATGACCTTCTTCACCGAATTAACATCCAATACCGCCTCTACTATTTTAATGCTACCCATTTTGATGCCCGTAGCGCAAAACGTAGCTATTCACCCCATGATTATTATGATGCCTGTGGTGATGTCAGCCTCCTTTGCATTTATGCTCCCGGTAGCTACACCACCTAACACCATTGTCTATGGAACCGAAAAAATAAAAATAAAGGATATGATCCGAACAGGGTTTATCTTGAATTTAATGGGTGTTGCCATTTCATTACTAGCCGTATTGGTTTGGGGTCGATTTATTTTTGACTGGTAAAACGGCATCTCAAACATCTTACTTTCTGGAAGTCCTAATTCATAGGATTCTACACCTAATTAAGTATCTTTCAATTCAACCTTTGAATACTGATTTAGCACTACAAGCTGATTTACCAGATAAAACCGGTGTCGTCTGACTAAATATTGGATAAATGCATTTTCAACTTGGCGATGTATTTAATTAACCCAAGTTCATTTCAAATAC
>CAXMPG010000066.1:0-18647 GCA_964195485.1 uncultured Desulfobacterales bacterium | reverse complement strand
CATTTGTTGTTATACCAGATGCGTTCGTTGAAATACCTGTAGCGTTTGTAGTAATAGCAGCAGTATTCACATTAATCGCAGCTGTATTATCATAACCGCTCAAATCTGCATTACCACCATTCGATAAATACATGGTATCATTACTTAAAGATAACGTTTGAATTTCATTGGTAGAATCCCCATCTAATTCTGAAGTTATATACCCCGCATCATTGTTGAAATGACTAACATTGGTAGGCGCACCAACTAAACCCGAGTATTGACCATTGAAACCAAAAATTGGAGGCGGCAACTTCACATATCCACCATTACTTAAAAACATGGTATCATTACTTAAGGTCAAGGCTTGAATTTCATTGGTTGAATCACCATCCATTTCTGTAATTACATACCCCGCATCATTGCTAAAGAAGCTAACGTTCGAAGGCGTATTGCTTAAGTCGTTATAATCTCCACTAAAAGTATTACCGGCCGTTTTTGCATGAATGGCGTAAGGCACACTCACCAGTTGACTTGAACCCATAACTATGTAGTTATTGCCACCAGAAAAGTCCATACTTACTTCCATAAAATACGGCCCATTTCCCCAGTCAATAGCATCAAAGACTCCAAAACCTACGGTGCCTTCGCCAACTCTTAGGTTGATTAACGCATAGTCGTTGGTGGTCATTGTAAAAGTCTCCTGATAGCTAACCGCTCCAGTAGCGCTGCCCTGAAGCAAAGAGATTTGAACACCTACCGCTTGGTTAATTAATAATTGCCCTGTAGCATCTCTTACTACCGATTGATAGTTGAAGGCATAAGGCGTTTGAGCGGTTACACCCAAATTAATAGCCACAAAGGCTATGATAAAAAGTATTTTTGATTTCATAATTTTTGGTTTAGTTCAATTTGTGAATTTGATATGTTTTAAGGAATTGTCCCTCTTCATCTTTTAAAAGAAGCATGTAAATACCCGCTGCTAAAGCACGCACATCAATAGTGCTTTCTAGTCCAACTAAAGGCTGCGTTCCTACTAACTTACCGTTGACGTCTAACAAGTCTATGTGATACCCAAACTGAATATCCGTAAACTTTATAGTTAACTGATTAAGTACTGGATTTGGATAAATGGCCACTTCAAAGTAAGAAGCATAATCTTCTATACCCGAAATAATTAATTTAGTTTGATGAAACCCTTGTGTCATTGTATTGGTTCCATTTTCAAAAGTTGAAATCATCATTTCACCCAAAGTGAATTGAATTTCGCCAGATGAATTTGAATAACTTTCTCCTTGGGGAGTTATCACTTCCTGTGCAGAGGTTAAGGCTGCACAAAAAAGAATCTGCCCAAGTATTAACAGTGTTTTTCTCATATGATACGTTTTTGATTTAGAATACTGACATCCGTTTTTCACTCATTGGATATCTTACTCACAAATAAAATGCTTACACACAAAAAAAACTCTCACGGTTTTCCGTGATATTTGGGCTAGTGTTGGTAACTGTAGGCTGAATATGAATTTAATTTTCAGGTTGGATTAAACCTAAATGATTAGTGAATTCAACTAGTGGGGTAAAACAATTATAACGGATTCAAGCAGACTCAAAAAGCCTAAATCAAAACGAAATAGTATATAGAAATGAAATGACAAATTGTTCCTGCAAGGACGAAAACATGAAAAATAGCATGGGTGTATTTTACCTTATCCAACATATAAAACACCGCTCCTACCGAGTAAATAATGCCTCCAATTAGAAGCCACAAAAACCCAGGGATGGTTAGGCTTTCAATTAATGGTTTAAAAGCAAAAACTATATTCCAACCCATTATTACATACATAATAGTCGACAATAAATTAAACCTCCCCGTATAGAATAATTTCAGAATTACTCCCGCAATGGCCATGCTCCATGTAATGCCAAAAATCACCCACCCAATAGTACCATGAAGCGTTACCAGCGAAAAAGGAGTATAAGTACCTGCAATTAAAATATAAATAGATGCGTGATCAAATACTTGCAGTCGCTTTCTTATTACCGGATTTTTTGAACTATGATATAAGGAAGAAGCCGCATAAAGTGTAATCATACTAACCCCAAAAACAACCGCGCTAAAAATAGCCAGAATATTATCTAAGTGAATAGACTTATAAATCAAAAAACCGGTCGCAAAAACGGCCGCAATAAAACCAAAGCCGTGAGAGTAAATGTTTAATTTCTCTTCTAATAAGTCGTATTCCGCTGCCTTTCTTTTCATGCCCTGATTTGTAATGCTAATTCTCAACCACAAAATTACATTTCATAAACAGCCTAAATTTAAGTTTTAGCTTTTTTTTACTCGATTTTGTTCAAAAAAAGTGAATAACAACTCCCCTTTAGTATAGGCTTAAGAAAAGGAGGTTTCTAATTTTGATGGTGTAAAACTACACGTGCAAAAGTGAAAAAATTCGCAACATTCAAAGGAGGCAAAATCAGGTACACGGATACTGGAAAAGGCCGTGCGGTTGTTTTTTTACATGGCTTTTTAGAGTCGCATGAAATGTGGCAATATTACCCTACCCATCTCCCAAAACATATCCGTTCTATTTGCATTGATTTACCAGGTCATGGTAGTTCGGATAATTTCGGATACATTCATTCCATGGAGCTCATGGCAGAAAGCATTCTTGCCGTGTTAAAAGCAGAAGGATTACGAAAAGTGATTTTAGTAGGTCATTCTATGGGAGGTTATGCTGCGTTGGCATTTGCCGAATTATATCCGGATATGATGAAAGGGTTGGTCATGTATTTTTCGTCCGCCACAGCCGATAATCAAGAAAAGAAGAAAAATAGAAACCGTGCGATGAAATTGGTGGAAAGAAATAAATCTTCCTTTGTTCGAAACTCTATTCCGTTGCTTTTTGCCGAAGGAAATAGACATAGACATTTAAAACGAATTTCTGTTCTTGTTAAAAGAGCAAATAAAATGGGCATTCAAAACATTAACGCTTCCTTGGGTGGAATGCGTGACCGCTCTGATAGAGAAATAGTTTTGAAGTTTGCACCGTTTCCAATTACCTATATTATTGGAGACTTAGACCCTGTGTTACCCGCTAAAAAATTAGCGGCACAATCAAAAATACCTGAAAATGGAACGCTAACCATTTTAAAAAGCACGGGTCATATGGGCTTTATTGAAAATAAACAAAAATCTTTTTTAGCCGTTAAGGCTTTTGTGACTAAGGCATACGCTACTCCTGAAAAAATAAAGTTAGAATAAATTACACCTGTACACAATAATACTAATCCAATTCTGTTACTTTGTAATTCAAAGTACTATGTAACATATTTCAGGATGGAAAAAGAAAAGTATATTCAAGATTTAGCAGACATCAAAAACATGATGGAACGCTCCTCACGATTTATATCCTTAAGTGGGCTTTCGGGGGTATTAGCTGGAGTTTTCGCCATCATTGGAGCGTATATGGCTTGGGGCATTTTATACCAGTTTGACACTTATTTTTCCAGAGAGTTTGTTACCTACCTGCCCAAAATAGCCATTCTTAAACTAATGATTGTTGGGGTATCAGTATTGGGGCTTAGCTTGTTAACAGGCATGGCTCTCACCCAAAGAATGGCAAAAAAACAAGGCCGAAAAATTTGGGACAATACCGCTAAACAACTTGTATTTAGCTTAGCAATCCCGCTTAGTACAGGCGGTTTATTTTTACTCATTTTGTTATTCAAAGGTCTCATCGGAATAATTGCTCCCGGCACCTTAATTTTTTATGGATTAGCTCTTATTAGTGCGAGTAAGCATACTATCAGTGATATAAAGTATTTAGGGTTTGCTGAAATTATTACCGGCCTTTTCGCAACCTACTTTATTGGCTACGGATTGTTTTTCTGGGCATTTGGTTTTGGATTATTACACATAATTTATGGGGTATGGATGTACCTTAAATACGAAAAAGGAAAGTAATTTCGCACCGATATTTTACGATGGCAAATCCCATAGAAAAATTAGACAAAGCATTTAACAACAAAATTCGTTTAGGAATTATGTCTGCACTTGCTGTGAATGAGTTTTTGGATTTTAAAGCATTAAAAAACCTGTTAGAAGTAACGGATGGAAATTTAGCTAGCCACTCCTCTGCGCTGGAGAAATTAAATTATATTCAAATCGAAAAATCATTTATTGGCAAGAAGCCAAACACGAAATATATTATTACAACTATCGGCAAAAAAGCATTTAATCAACACCTGTCTGGTTTGGCAGAAATATTAAAATCTACATCGATGTAAAAAAAATTACCTAATCAACTTTGAATTTCAAAGTACTTTAATAACTAAAAAAATAGATTTATGAAAAATGAAGGTACAGGTATAATTGACAAGGCCACCAATTGGGTGAAAACATCTATCATGTTAAAAATGGTCACGATAGGATTTCTAATTGTAATCCTTCTTATACCAGAGAATATGGTAGAATCTATGATTCAAGAAAGATCCCATGCACGTGAAGGAGTTATTTCTGAGGTCAGCAATAAATGGGGGAAAGCACAGACAGTAACAGGCCCTATATTAACCATTCCGTACAAAGAAAAAACCTATCATAATGGCCAACTTCAAGAGACAAAACATAATGCACATTTTCTGCCATCTAAATTATTAATAAATGGCGTAGTCACTCCTCATGAAAAACACCGAGGGATTTATGATGTGGTTTTATACGATGCTGATTTAAAAATTGAAGGTTCTTTTGATAACATAGACCTAGAAAACTTAAACCTAAACGATTCTAATATGATTTGGGAAGAAGCCAAAATTGCGCTAGGAATTTCTGATATGCGAGGTATCACGGATGTGATAAAAATTAACTGGAACAACAAAAACCTAGAAATGAGTCCGGGTGTTATTAATGCCCAAATGATTTCTTCTGGTGTACATGTAAATGTTCCCGTAAAAAACAAAGAACAAAGTTATTCAGACACTGGAGAACTAATAACCATCAATGCGATTAAACCCATCCGGTTCAATTACACGCTTCAGGTAAATGGAAGTAGTTTTTTACGATTCAATCCAATAGGAGAGCAAACTACGGTAAACCTACAATCAAAATGGCCAAGCCCTAAATTTGATGGGGCATTTTTACCGCAAAAGCAAGAAGTAAATGATTCGGGTTTCACCTCACAATGGAAGGTGATCAACCTCAATAGGAACTACCCTCAACAATGGTCAGATAAAGATAATAAATTAGACCACTCTGACTTTGGTGTTGATTTAATTAAACCGGTAGATGAGTATCACAAATCACTACGGTCAGCAAAATATGCGAGCTTAATTGTACTCCTTACATTCTTAGCATTTTTCTTTATTGAAATTGCTAACGCCATAAAAATTCATCCGCTTCAATATGTACTTGTGGGTTCTGCGCTAGTATTATTCTACACGTTGCTAATTTCTATATCAGAACATTTTGGATTCAATACGGCTTACATTTTATCTACTATTATGATCGCGGGTCTTATTGGAATGTATTCTTCATTTATATTCCAAAGCCGAACTATGGCCGCACTTTTAACCGCAGGTCTCGGAGGGATTTACAGCTTTATGTTTTTCGTTCTTAATTCAGAAGATTATGCCCTATTAATGGGTAGCATTGGCTTATTCATCATCTTATCTTTTGTGATGTATTCTACTCGAAACATTAAATTCTACAAAGAAAACTAATCATATTCTGGGGAAACGTATCCATTGGGTTTCCCCAGTATTAACAGCAAAAAACATTTCAAAACATGAAGAATAAAAAATTCACAATTTCAGATAGGTCCCGAAGTTTTAAATATGCCCTAAACGGAATTATCATTCTCCTAACAGAAGAGCATAATGCCCGAATTCATGTAGCATTTTCTATAATAGCAATTGTATTCGGGTATTTTTTCGGAATATCAGTACAAGAATGGATTGCACTAATTTTCTCCATCGGGTTTGTAATTACCATAGAAACTTTAAACACGGTAATGGAGCACTTCTCCAATTTCATTTCACCGGCCACCAACCATTCCATTAAAAAAATAAAGGACATATCAGCTGCCGCAGTTCTAATAAGCGCAAGCGTAGCACTTGGAGTTGGTCTATTAATATTCATCCCTAAAATCATACTTTTATGCTCCAATTACTAAAAGATAATCATCGATATAAAGAGACTATATTTCTAGGTTCAATAAGTCTAATGTGTTTTAGTTTTTCCATTATTAGAACGCTTTACTCCCATACAGAAATGTTCTTATTTCTAAACTGGAATCTTTTCTTGGCCTTTATCCCATGGGTGTTTACAAGCATTGTAGTAACCCGACCAAGAATTCAAAATAGTAAAATCAAGATGCTATTGGTTTTAGTTACGTGGTTACTTTTCTTTCCAAACGCTCCCTATATTTTAACAGACCTCTTTCACCTTAAATCAGATTCAACAATGCCTATTTGGTTCGATTTAATACTGATCTTATCCTTTGCTTGGGTTGGATTATTTTTTGGATTTCTAAGTTTATGGGATATTGAACGCATTACTAAAAATCATATTGGAGTCACTTTTTCAAAAATGTTATCCGCAGTCCTACTATTTATCGCAGGCTTCGGGATTTATATTGGCAGGTATTTACGTTGGAATAGTTGGGACATTGTATCCAGTCCCTTTAACTTAATATCAGAGGTTGGCTCACATATTATATTCCCATTTCAACATCCAACAACATGGGGTTTAACTCTATTCATGGGTGCTTTTTTGAATATTGCCTATTGGTCTTTTCGCTTTATTGGAAACCGTAAATAATGAGTAACCTATGAATATAGCATTAATATCACCTAACCGGAGCAGAAAGCACTTTTTGGTGACCAACGAAATAAGCATTACTTCCTCTGTTCCCATTAGCAACGTTACCCGCATTTCTGAGCCTATCAGATGCTTATAGCATTTATTAATTTAGAAAATTTACACAAAACATAATAGGTATAGTTACCCCATAGCCCTAAAAACCACACACTCTAACCTTGACTTAAGCATTTTGGATAAATAATTATCCTATTGGATTCTAGCGATTTCCTAAACAAACCATCCTCAAAAAACTATTGCTCAGATCAATTCTTTAATTAATTTTGCAGCCCCATATTTGGGATAGTAAATTTAAATAACAGAAGAATGTACGCAATCGTAGAGATGGCAGGGCAACAATTCAAAGTTGAAAAAGATCAACAAGTATTTGTTCACCGTTTGGATAGTAAAGAGGGATCAAAAGTTACTTTTGAGAACGTTTTACTAATTGATAATGGTGGTAAAGTAAATGTTGGCGCCCCAGCTGTAAAAGGTGCTACTGTAGTAGCAACCGTTCTTGAACACGTAAAAGGCGATAAAGTTATCGTTTTCAAGAAAAAAAGAAGAAAAGGGTATAAAGTAAAAAACGGTCACCGTCAATACTTAACCTCAATCAAAATTGAAGCTATTAACGAGAAAGGTTCTAAAGCTGCTGCTAAACCAGCTGTTAAGAAAGAAGCTGCTCCTAAAGCAGAAGCTGAAAAAGCTACTCCTAAAGCTCCAACTAAAAAAGCAGCTGCTAAACCAGCCGCTAAAAAAGAAGATAAATAATCAGACATGGCTCATAAGAAAGGTGTAGGTAGTTCTAATAACGGACGGGAATCAGCAAGTAAACGTTTAGGCGTAAAGATTTTTGGCGGCCAGGCTGCTATTGCTGGAAATATTATTGTACGTCAAAGAGGTACAAAACATCATCCAGGTGATAACGTAGGTATCGGTAAAGATGACACGTTATATTCTCTAGTAGATGGAACTGTAAAGTTCAGAAAAAAAGCAAACAATAGATCATTCGTATCAGTAATTCCAGTAGAGAATAACTAGTCGATTGGCTTATTTAAGATAATTAAATCCTCGACCTTGGTCGGGGATTTTTTGGTTACTACCGTTCCACCTTGATTGAGGCGAACGGTCGTTCGCCTCAATCAAGGTGGAAAACCAACTAATAAGATAAAAACAAAAAATGCTTCAAGTACCATACATCCGAGAGAATAAAGACTTAATAATTAAACGTTTAAAGGTTAGAAACTTAGATGCTTCTGACACTATTAACAAAATTATTGAGACGGATAAAAACCGTAGAGAAACGCAACAAAAATTGGATGATACCTTAGCTGCTTCTAATGCGAAAGCAAAAGAAATTGGCATGCTTTTCAAACAAGGTAAAGGTGCTGAAGCAAATGCATTAAAAGCAGAAACTACCCAGTTAAAAGAGGATTCTAAATCTTTACAAGAAGCATTTAACAGCTACGCAGAGGAGTTAAAACAGCTTTTATATTTAGTTCCTAATGTCCCCCATGAAACTGTTCCTGTAGGAAAAAGTGATGAGGATAACGTGGAAATTTTTAGCGAAGGTATCATGCCTAAGCTATATGATGGAGCTCAACCTCACTGGGAGCTTATCAAGAAATACGCTTTAATAGATTTTGAATTAGGAGTAAAAATTACTGGTGCTGGATTTCCAGTATACACCGGAAAAGGCGCTCGAATTCAGCGTGCTTTGGTAAATTTCTTTTTAGATAATTCTACCGCCAAAGGATATAGAGAAGTACAACCACCATTATTAATTAACGAAGCAAGTGGTTACGGAACAGGACAATTACCAGACAAAGAAGGTCAGATGTATGAAGCTCCTGTAGATGGATTATTTTTAATTCCAACCGCTGAAGTTCCCGTAACTAATATCTACCGTGATACTATTCTAAGCACAGACGATTTACCCATTAAAAACACGGCATACTCTCCATGTTTTAGACGTGAAGCAGGTTCTTATGGCGCTGATGTTAAAGGTTTAAATAGGCTACACCAATTTGATAAAGTCGAAATTGTACGTATTGAACACCCGTCAAAATCTTACGCAGCTTTAGATGAAATGGTAGAATACGTTAAAACACTTCTTCAAAAATTAGAGCTGCCTTACCGTATTGTTCGTTTATGTGGCGGAGACTTAGGCTTTACTTCTACCCTAACGTATGATTTTGAAGTATACTCTGCTGCCCAAGAAAAATGGCTAGAAGTAAGTTCTATTTCTAACTTTGAAACATTCCAAGCTAATCGCTTAAAATGTCGTTATAGAGATGAAGATGGTAAGCCACAATTGGTGCACACCTTAAATGGATCTGCGTTAGCATTCCCAAGAATTTTGGCCGCATTATTGGAGAACAACCAAACTCCTGAAGGTATTAAAATCCCCAAAGCATTAGCTGCTTATACTGGATTTGATATTATTAGCTAATATTATTTTAAAGAAGATGAAAATATTTAAATCAGCCGCCTTAGTTATTGTTTTACTCTCTGTTTTTGCGTGTCAAAGTGAAAGCACTAAGACCAAATTACAAGCAATTACCGGTTTGCAGAAACAAGTTGACTCATCTCAAGTTGTATTTAAAACCATTCAAATTGAAACCATTTCTGCGTACAAGAAAAACGCAGAAGGTCAACTTGATTATTTAAAAAAGAACTACCATGATACCGCTATTGAAAACGCGCGATTTGTGGATGTATACAATTCGAACTTTAAATTAATGCGAAAATTAATGAAGGGCCATGAACGCTTAGAAAAAGAAATTGATTTTTCAAATAACCAATTAAAGCACTTGTATTCTGATATAGAAAATGGTTTTGCGCAAGATTCTAACTACGTCAAGTTCATGAAAGGTGAAAAGATAGCCGTTTTTAAAATTATCAATACAACCAACACCTTAAAAGATTGGGAAGAAAGAACCATAAAACGTTACAACGGAATGATTTCACCTATTGACTCCATTATCTTAGAGTTGAAAAATCAAGGTTATAGATAACCGTTGTTCTTTATGAAAATCAACATTAAAAGTTTTCTTTATGGTTTGGTTTTCATTCTATCTGAACTTATTGTTCTCGCATATTTTAATCAATACTGGATTCGGTGTGCACCTTGCTTACCAGAGCAAGATTGCCCTGTTTGTGTAAGTTCGCAACAAGTATATGCCATTTGGGCTGCAGGAATAATTGCTATTCTTTATGTAGGGCTACATAGCTATAGATTTTTCCGAAAAAATAAAAATATTTCAAGCGACCAAAATTCTTAGTTACATTTGTAACCCGGTTAGCAATCATAAAATGAGTCTTATCAAAAAATTAATTTCTGTCGTATTATTTCTTCTATCTATTGGGTGGACCACAAATTTGGTGGCTCAAAACAAAGGCGATTATCAATTAGCAGAACAGTATTTTAAACAGGGTGAATTTGATAAAGCCGCAGAATACTATTTAAAAGTTTTTAAGCAAAACAAATCTATCGGGTACTTTGATAAGTATATTAAATCATTGGTGAACGACCAAGATTACAACACAGCCGAAAAAGCTCTCAAAAAAGAAATTAAAAAAAGACCGACTAGGTTAGCACTTCGCGTAACTTTAGGAGAAGTTTACTGGCAATCAAAAGATAAAGAATCTGCCAATAAGACTTGGGATGAGATTATAGTGATGCTTAACACCAATACAAATGAAGTCATTCCGGTAGCTTACTTATTCACCAAAATAGACCAACCTCGTCACGCTATTAAAGCCTACGAAGTGGGCAAAAAGTACATCCCTGGGTTTTATTCTTATTACCCTCAAATGGCTGATTTGTATGGCGTAATTGGCGATTATGAGAGTATGATTGATTTATACTTAGAATTAATCAGCTTTAATCCGGGGTATTTACAAACCGTACAAAATTTACTAAACCGAAATTTTGATTTCACCGAAGCCAATTCCAATACGCAATTACTAAAACAGAAACTACTTCAACAATCTAATCAGAACCCCGATAATCAAATGTATGCGGAAATGCTAATTTGGTTAAACCTGCAACAATCCAACTTTGAGAGCGCTTTTACTCAAGTGAAAAGTTTAGATAAACGATTTAAGGAAAATGGAAGCAGGTTAATAAATTTCGCGCGTTTGGCGCGTAAAAATGAAGCGTATGCGGTAGCACAAACCACTTATGAAACCGTTATTAATAAAGGTGCAGACCTCCCGTATTATGAAACTGCCGAGGTAGAGATTCTGTCCACAAAAAAACGTATTCTAGATACTGATATTTCTAGTACCACAGCAGATTATGAACGCTTAATTACAGATTACTTAAGCACCATTGAAAGACTTGGGATTGCAGATTACACGGCTCCTACCGTACGAGAAATGGCATTAATTTACGCTCAAAAACTACAAGCTCCTGAAAAATCAATCTCTTGGTTAGAGAAGGTATTAGAAAACCCAGGTGTAGCAAAAAAAGAAGTCGCGCTCACTAAAATTGACCTAGGTGACTACTTATTAATGGAAGACAAAATTTGGGAGGCTGTACTTTATTATATGCAAGCCGAAAAAGCGTTTAAGTATGATGCGTTAGGAGACCAAGCTAAGCTTAAAGCGGCTAAAGTGTATTATTACAGTGGAGATTTCACCTGGGCAGCTGCCAAGTTAAACATCCTAAAAGGATCTACTTCTAAGTTAATCAGTAACGATGCGTTGTATTTATCAAACCTAATTACCGATAATACCACTATTGACACTAACCTTCATCCTATGCAAATTTATGCAAAAGCCGACTTATTATTTGTTCAACAAAATTACGGTGAAGCACTTTTAACCTTAGATACTTTACAACAGTATTACCCAGATCATATGCTAGCGGATGAAGCTTTAATGCAGAAATATAATATTCTTTATGCTCAAAAAAAATATCAAGCTGCAGGTAAAGAACTACACGCAATTATTGATGGGTATAGCTATGATATATTAGGTGATGACGCCTTGTTCTTATTAGGAAACCTGTACGAAACACATCTAGACAACAAAGAAAAGGCCATGGAAATGTACCTCATCTTAATGACCGATTATCAAGACTCCGTTTTTGTAACCGAAGCTAGAAAAAGATATCGAAAACTTCGTGGAGATACGGTTTAGTCTACAAAACTAACTTATACCAATCCTGATTGAATCAGATACTCGGCTATTTGAATGGTGTTTGTAGCCGCTCCTTTTCTCAAGTTATCAGCAACTACCCACATATTCAAGGTATTTGACTGACTTTCATCTCTTCTTAATCTCCCCACAAAAACCTCATCACGGTTATGCGCATATTTTGGCATGGGGTACGTATTGGTATCCGGATTATCTTGCAAAACCAAACCTTCCGTTTCGTGAATGATTTTACGCACATCGTTAATATCAAAATCTTGTTTGAACTCCACATTAATTGATTCAGAATGACCTCCTTCTAAAGGAATTCTAACCGCAGTTGCGGTAATAGCCAAGTTTGGGTCTCCTAAAATTTTACGCGGCTCCTCTACCAACTTCATTTCCTCTTTGGTATAGTCGTTTTCTAAAAACACATCACAATGCGGCAAACAGTTTTTGTCAATACTATATGGATAAACCATTTCACCAACCACACCGTTTCGCTCATTTTCCATTTGTTGTACCGCTGCTTTTCCAGTACCAGAAATAGATTGATACGTAGAAATCACAATTCTTTTAATCCCGTACTTCACCTTTAAAGGAGCTAAAGCCATTACCATTTGAATAGTAGAACAATTTGGGTTTGCAATAATCTTATCGTCTTTGGTTAAAATATCGGAATTGATTTCAGGAACAATTAACTTATTAGCTGGATTCATTCTCCAGGCCGAGGAGTTATCAATAACCGTTGTACCTGCTGCAGCAAATTTCGGAGCCCATTCTAACGAAGCATCTCCACCCGCTGAAAAAAGAGCTATTTCTGGCTTGGCCGCTATCGCATCTTCCATAGAAACAATGCTCACCTCTTTACCATTGAAAGATATTTTCTTACCCACCGACCGCTTAGAGGCCACGGGTAATAAAGTATCAATATTCATTTTACGCTCCTCTAATAATTGAAGCATAACTCTTCCTACCATTCCGGTAGCTCCTACAACAGCAACTTTCATTTTGAATAATTTGATGCAAAAATATACTTTATTTAATCGATTAAAGATTTAATTTAGCGCCATTTAATTTCCTGTTTTACAACTATTTAAACCATAAAAAAGCTAAAAAAACACACCAATTAAAAAAATAATTAGCTCTCCAATGCAACAGTCCATAATAAATTGGGGTCTTTAAAACCAAGTTGGTACTTTTGATACCTTCTTAAACTTAAGAAAAGACAAACTAATACTAAAATCATGAAAAATATTTTTACTTTATTTATCGCTTTATCTACGGTAGCCGTTTCCTATGCACAAGTAGAACCAGAATCTGTTCCAGAAATTCCTGAACCAGTTAGTATCACAAAAGACACTTCAGAAGTGAATATGAATGGTAAAAAGATTATCATTATTACGGATAACACGTATAATGACGAAGAAGCCTCCGAAAGACAATCAAGAACGGTTACTTTATGGTCTGCGCGTAGAAATAGAGTTTGGCAAGGCTTTGAAATCGGATTCACAGGAGTAAGTTATACCCCCGAATTTGATAACAACGTACCTGCCGGTTTGGAGTTTTTTGACCCTATTGTATCCAATTCTATTACTTGGGCCATAAACCCATTTGAGCTAGACGTGAGAATCATTAATGAATATGTCAAATTCTCTACGGGATTAGGTTACACGGCAAAAAACTTTACGTTAGCCAATAATTACCTTTTAGATAAAGCTCCAAATGGCGCAACGGTAGGATATCAAGACACCACCCGTACTTTAACACGTAACAGATTTAGAACAGGATACATTACCGTACCGGCAATGATTTATTTCAACACAAACACAAACCCGTCTAGAGCTTTTAGAATTGGTGCTGGTGTAGTTGGTGGCGTTAGAATCTTTGAAGCATACCGTGTAAAACATTACGAGAACGGACATAGAACAAGAGAAAAATATAACGGAGGATTTAATGCAAATCCATTCATGTTAGATCTAAGAGCAGTGATCGGTTATGGAGGTGTAAATTTATTTGCCACATACGCTACCCAAGGATTATTTAAAGAAAACTTAGGTCCAGAAGTATATCCATTCACTATTGGAATTTCATTTGTGAATAGTTACTAAAACAAAACCAAAAATTAAAAACGTATGATGAATACATTTAAGATTAGTGCAATTAGTTTGATGCTATTGGTTTTCCAATCGTTTACGGTGGAAACTACCAGTACCATTATTGGTGCATACGGAGTATCCAGTAACGACCCATCTGGGATAGCGTTAGCGATTAATGAAAACCATACGTTTAGTTATACCGATTTTTCTAATCCTGAGAAAAAAATAAATGCTTCAGGTACTTGGAAAACAAACAAAGGATTCGTGGTTTTAACCAGCATCAATTACCAAGGTACATTCCATAATAAGTGGAAGTTCAATTCTGATGGCGACATCGCAAAATCAAGAAAAGGAATCACCTACTATACGCTTTGTAAAACAAAAACGGACCATTAAAAATATTACACCTGCAATTGGCATTGCATTTGTTAACACTTCCAAAACATTTAGTAGCATAGATATGTGCAAGCCTTGTTTTCTCCCTTAGAAAACAAGGCTTTTTTTTTTACCTAAATTTGAAATATCAATTATCCTTAAAACGCCTCAAATTCAGTAAGTAATACTGACAATATCAATTTCTTAAAAAAAGTGATTTTTGACTAACACAACCACTAAAAAAAGCATACTTTTGCCGCCTTAAATTGAAACTAGTTTTAAACAAAACGCATACTAGATATGTCTGAATCAATAGGAAAAATTTCCCAAGTAATTGGAGCGGTAATTGATGTTGCTTTCGAAGGCGACCAAGATTTACCAAGATTATACGATGCACTTTCTGTAAAAAGAGAAGACGGTACCGAGATTATTCTTGAAGTACAACAACACATCGGAGAAGATACTGTTAGAACCATTGCAATGGATTCATCAGATGGTTTTAGTCGTGGAATGGTAGTTACCCCAACAGGTAAAGCTATTTCAATGCCAGTTGGCGAGGCTATTAACGGTCGCTTATTCAATGTTATCGGTGATAGTATTGATGGAATGCCAAACTTGGATAGAACCAAAGAAATGCCAATCCACAGAGAGGCACCTCGTTTCGAGGATCTTTCAACTTCATCTGAAGTACTTTTCACTGGTATTAAAGTAATTGACTTAATTGAGCCTTACGTAAAAGGTGGTAAAATTGGTCTTTTCGGTGGTGCAGGTGTTGGCAAAACAGTATTGATTCAAGAGTTGATTAACAATATCGCAAAAGGACACGATGGTTTGTCTGTATTTGCTGGTGTTGGAGAGCGTACTCGTGAGGGTAACGATTTATTGAGAGAGATGCTTGAGTCAAGCATTATCAATTATGGTGAAGCTTTCATGAAATCAATGGAAGCAGGTAAATGGGACTTAAGTCTTGTTGACCCATCAAAATTGAAAGAATCTAAAGCAGCATTCGTTTTCGGTCAAATGAACGAACCTCCAGGGGCACGTGCACGTGTGGCTTTATCAGGATTAACATTAGCGGAATATTACCGTGATGGAGATGCTGACAGTAACGAAGGTGGTAAAGATATCTTATTCTTTATTGACAATATTTTCCGTTTTACTCAAGCAGGTTCTGAGGTATCAGCGTTGTTAGGTCGTATGCCTTCAGCGGTAGGTTACCAACCAACTTTAGCAACTGAGATGGGAGCAATGCAAGAACGTATTACTTCAACTAAAAACGGTTCTATTACATCTGTACAAGCGGTTTACGTACCTGCAGATGATTTAACGGATCCAGCACCAGCAACAACATTTGCTCACCTGGATGCAACAACAGTACTTTCACGTAAAATTGCTGAGTTAGGAATTTATCCAGCGGTAGATCCATTAGATTCTACTTCTCGTATCTTAACGGCAGACATCGTTGGTGAAAAGCACTACGAAACAGCACAAAAAGTAAAAGAAATTCTTCAACGTTACAAAGAATTGCAAGATATTATCGCAATTTTAGGAATGGATGAACTTTCTGAAGAAGATAAAGCAGCAGTTCACCGCGCACGTAGAGTGCAACGTTTCCTATCGCAACCTTTCCACGTAGCAGAGCAATTTACAGGCCTTCAAGGTGTGTTAGTTCCTATCGAGGATACGATCAAAGGTTTCAATATGATTATGGATGGTGAGTTAGATAAATATCCAGAAGCGGCTTTCAACTTGAAAGGAAACATTGAAGATGTAATTGCAGCTGGCGAGAAAATTTTAGCAAGCGTATAAAACTTTAAGAATATGCAATTAGATATTCTAACACCAGAAAGAAAGCTTTATAGCGGAGAAGTTACTTACGTTGAAATGCCAGGAATTGATGGGTATTTTGGAGTAATGGAAAATCATGCAGCCATGATTTCTGCTTTAGGAGCTGGTAAAATAACGGTAGAACAAGTTAACGGAATCACTCCTTCAAAAGAGGATACTAATAACTATATGGACGAAGCCAAAGATCAACGTTTTACGTTTGATGTTAAAGGTGGAGTTGCAGAGGTTTTTCATAATAAAGTGATTGTTCTTTTAGACTAATCATTTTATAAAATTATTAAAAAGAGGAATCGTACGGTTCCTCTTTTTTTATGCCCCATTGTTTTTTAGAACTTCCCATAGGCATTCCGCTTAAACTTCTTTCTGGCAAATTTCAAAACCTGATTCTTCCCCATTTACATTTCATTCACATCTTTTTACAAATGGTTAAGACAATCCATAATTCATTCTCCTACTTTTGAGACAGAACCAAGATCGAATTAATTGAACTCATTAAACGCAATCGAAGAATGAACAAGTTAATAGCACTTCTTTTTATTTTAACTAGTACCTCCTGTTCCTCCGAGTCAACGGAAACAACTATAGAAAAACAAGAAACTCAGAAATTTGAATCCACTATTATAGAAGAGTTTCCAGAATTAAGTGACTATTACGGTATTTCTTTCTCCATAAACAACCCCGATATCAAATCCGAAGAAAATGACACTCCCAGTTTATCTGTATTTATGAAAATAAATAAGGGTAACCATATTCTATCGCCCTATTCGAGTAAACGCTACTCCGGTCGTTTTTCGATAACTATCGAAGACAATCAAAAGCTACTAATGGATACCACATTTATTGAAACGCCACTCTCCAAGGAAGAATTTGACCCGCATCCATTTATTAATGGCTTAGTAAACCGAGTGGAGGTAAGCACGAACTATGAACACCAACTGACTGTTATAGGAGAAACGGACTTTGAAGTAACCGGAATGGTTGGCTTTACCATTGAACCTAGTTGTACTTTTGAGGAGATCCCTTTTACTATTTCTTATAAATCAGGTATATTGGAGGTCCGGAAAAAGAAAATTAAACGAATAATTACCAACCCAAAGATTAACACCTACTAATTCTAAATCATGAATATAACCAACAGATTAATTACGAAACTTTTTATACTAGTCTTATTTGCTCTTTTTACATTTACCTCATGTGATCAACCAAAAATAGAAGAAACACCCCATTCGGATAAAGCCGATAAAATCAATGCCCTTTTAAGTGATTATTCGGAGTACGGAAAATTTAACGGTTCCGTGTTAGTCGCCCATGAAGGAGAAGTGATTTTCAAAAAAGGTTTTGGTTTTGCTAATATGGAATGGGATGTTCCAAATGAGCCTAATACTAAATTTAGAATAGCATCCATTACGAAACAATTTACGGCAATGCTCATTGTACAATTGGCTGCAGAAAACAAACTTGATTTACATACACCCATTTCAACCTATCTTCCTAACTACCCTAAAAAAATTGCGGATGTAATTACAATTCACCACTTGCTCACCCATACTTCTGGAACACGAGAAATGGATGACTTTATCGATTATAGAACCATAGAGCGTGAACGCCTCCGACCAAGGGAATTAATGCACATTTTCGAAAACGGAGAGCTGGAGTTCACCCCCGGCTCAAAATTTAAGTACTCCAATCCAGGGTATGTTATTTTAGGCGTCATCATTGAAAAAATTACAGGCAAGTCTTACGAGAAGGTTCTACAAGAAAAGATTTTTACCCCCCTTCAAATGACAAATAGTGGGTATGATCATAATTACACCGTTTTAAAAAACAGAGCGACTGGTTATTCTCGCATATACCTAAGAGGACAATATGTTAACGCTAATTATGTGGATATGTCAATACCCTACGCTGCAGGCTCCATATATTCAACCGTAGAAGATTTGTATCTCTGGGATCAAGCTTTATACACAGAGAAATTACTTCCTTCCAAGGATATGAAATTACTTTTTGGCCACTACATTCCAACAAGAAATCGCCATTATGGATACGGCTGGTTCATTAATGACATACAAATGGGTAATGCTAACGAACAAATTAAAACCATCAATCATGGAGGCGGAATTAACGGCTTTAACACGCATATTGTACGCATACCGTCCACGAAGTCATTAATTGTATTACTTAACAACACAGACCGCGCACCACTCAATGAGTTAACAATTGCGATCAATGGAATTATCCATGATAAATCTTACAATCCCAATAAATCAGTAGCGTATTCCATGGCAAATTTTTTAGCGCAAAAAGAGGAAACAGACGCTCAAATTTTCTTCAACGAAATAAACAACTCAGCC
>CAXMPG010000065.1:0-5896 GCA_964195485.1 uncultured Desulfobacterales bacterium | reverse complement strand
GGATTAATTCTTGTGCTTTTTTAGCATCCTTACCTACCAATCCATAGAGGTTATTTAGCATATTAAAAAAGAAATGCGGATTCACCTGACTTTTTAAAAGCATCAATTCCATATTTACACCTTCATTTTTAAGTCTAATCTTAGAAATCAATTGTTTGGTTAGCCAAAAAACACCCAGAGCAACTAGGGCGATATAATAGGTTATAATAATAATCGCAATGATGGGATTATAGTTCTCTAAAAATATAACCGACTCTTTTCCAGTAATAATAATTTCAAAAGCAGTTGTCAATATAGGTACCAGAGCGGTTCCAATGAGCGTGATTAATAACCACTTATTCTTATGTGTGTTCAATATCATGATGCAAAATTACGTGCGTAAATGAGCCGCACCAAAAAATTGGGTGAACGACCTTTTGCTGATGATGAAAGTAGACTAAAATGTGATAAGAGCACTTTGTATACCGGAGTAAATTGTCTGTTTATACGGGAATGGTGTTTATCCCAATTATTTGAACAGGAAGTAAAGTGCCAATAGGTTTGCCAAAAATTAAACATAGAAAGAATGAAAAAAAGAATATTTAGCTACGTAAAGCACCTCATCCTAACACTAGTATTAATAGCAGGTCTAGCTGTATTATTTGGTTTGTATAATGGCGCAAGCTTACATTATGCCGATCATCCTCTAATGTACAAATTTGGGAATGACGGTCCTTATGTTTTTTACAAAAACGATAGCACTTTAAATGTCAATTACATTAAAGGAAATAAAAAGGATGGGTTCTATTTGGACACATCAGAACACCCGATTGATTCTAAAATTACGGCCAAGTGTTATTTTCAAATTGATTCAAGCAGTTTCGATATTAATATAAACGCAGCCTTTAAAAGTCCAAAATCAACCTATACTGATTCACAACCAATTATCGCCATTTCAGATATAGAAGGAGGGTATAAATCGTTTCGAGATTTTCTAATTCATAGTCAGGTAATCGATGAAAATCTAAACTGGATATTTGGTAAAGGTCATTTAGTATTGGTAGGTGATTTTGTGGATCGCGGTTGGTCGGTTACACAAGTACTTTGGTTCATTTATAAATTAGAGCAAGACGCTTCTAAACAAGGTGGATTGGTCCATTTTATTATTGGAAATCACGAACTAAAAAACATGCAAGGAGATTATGGCGTATCTGCCGAAAAGTATCTTGCAGCAGCTAATATTTTAGGAAAAAATCAAGTTGATTTGTACCGTCCTAATTCATTTTTAGGCCGGTGGATGTCAAGTAAAAACGCCATAGAACGTATTAATGGAAATCTTTTTGCCCATGGAGGAATACATCCTAAGGTAGCAGACTTAGCCTTGAGTTTAGATGAAATCAATTCCATTATACGCGCCAATTATTACCTCCCCTATTATCCAAAAAGTGTAAAAACAAATGAACAATGGTTGACTTCTACCACTACTGGGATTTGTTGGTATAGAGGTTATTTTAAGGCTGATTTATCGCAAGCGCAAGTAGAAAAGGGATTGAATACATTCAACGCGAAAGCTATCATTGTAGGTCATACCCTTCAATCTAAAGTGAGTATGCACTATAACGGTAAGGTGATAGGTATTGATGTAAAACATCCAAAAGACTATCATAAAAATTGGCCGAGTGGAAATTCAGAGGGTTTACTAATACACGAAAACAAATACTATCGCGTTTTTGACAACGGAGAAAAGGAAAATATAACAATTGGAGATAAAAAAAAGCGCCAAAAAAGTGAAATACCCCAATTTGGATTGTTTTTCCTTTTATGCGTATAACATTAGTCTCATCAAAGTAGAGCGCAATGGTTTATTAGTGTAAATCAACCACTTAAATAATACCATTGCCTTTTCGTTGTTACTAGCACCCCTCATTTTTAGCGCACTAAAAAGCCCCCTTTACTCCATGCATTAAAAGGTAGTTTTGAGACTTCTTTTAGGAAGAAATCCAAATCAAAACCTGTTTCTAATTCCGTGAAAACCCTGTAATATATCCTAATTAATGTCCCTCTAATCTACGTTAATCCGTCATTTGACTTTAAACTTCCGTCATCCTTATCTACTCCTCTACCAAATTCACATCAAGGTAACCTACTAATTACTAGTTCATTTCACACACTAAAATAAACTGTTTAACAAATACGCTAAAACATGGAACAATATAAATATTTTTTATACATTTGTAAAAACAATAATTAATCTATAATTTAAAACATATGTTCGAAAAATTCACATCAGCCGACAAGTTCCTTTTTGTAGCTGCAATCTTATCATTAGTGTTCTCTGAAATACTTTATTTTCAAGGACATAAGGAAGATGGCGCTTTTATTGGATTATGGGTTCCATCCATTTTAGCCTTCGGGATTTATCTTAAACTTTTAAACTCAAAAAAAAATGACTGATTTTATTCCATATTTCGCTGGGTTAATTACATTGCTTTTTGGTTTCGGTTTTGCGTTAGCGCTCAGAGAAGCAAGAAAGATCAAGTAGAAAGCCTAATCCACTCCACCGTAAACTATTCAGTTTCGCGTTACATAGGAATCTATCAATCTGCATTTGATACTCCAAAGTCACTCGTTTCTGAACCTTTTTCCCTTTGGGGAATTCACCCTGTTTTTTTTAACACAAAACGCGCTTAAAAAGCGTTCGTTCAACAGTATAAAAATGAATTATGAATTACATTTTAAGTGTACTCCTTTTAGTGTTTGGCATGTCCTCCACTATGCTATTTGATTTTAATTCTTCTTCCAGTATGAAGAATTGGAAAGTCGTAAATGATGGCGTCATGGGCGGATTATCCAAAGGGAGTTTCGTCCTAAATGCGGAAGGGCACGCTGAATTTAAAGGCCGTGTTTCTTTAGATAATAACGGTGGATTTACTTCTATACGCTATGATTTCGATAAAATGAATATCGATAAAAAGACGATGATAAAAATTCGTTTAAAAGGCGATGGTAAAGATTACCAATTCCGGATTAGAGCTAATTCACGCGATTATTATTCTTACATCACTACATTTTCTACTTCTGGAAAATGGCAAGATATAGAGATTAAGTTAGCCGATTTGTATCCATCCTATCGAGGAAGGAAATTAGATCTACCCAATTTTTCAAGCTCCTACATGGAAGGAATCACCTTTTTAATTGCCAACAAAAAAGCCGAAGATTTTAAGCTAGTCCTCGATGAAATTTCGCTAAACTAACGGCCATTACCAGCTGTCATTCGTCCGTTTGGTCATCGGTCAAAAAAGCACAACTCCCCCATTCTCTCCACTACCAGGACCAAGAGTAATAACAGCATCGGCACTTTCTATCAAGGTACTATTGTGTTCTATGAACAGCACGGTATCACCTGCATTCACCATAGATTTGAAAACGTCAATCAACGGTAGAATATCAAAATAATGCAATCCGGTACTGGGTTCATCAAAGAGATATAAGGTATTTCCTTTACTGGAACCATTCTTCGTGGAATTACCTAGAATGGATGCGGCTAACTTTAATCGTTGCGCTTCCCCACCAGATAACGTATTACCTGATTGACCCAATAATAAATGTCCCACTCCTACGCGTTTCAACACATTCAAGTCATCCACAATTTTTTCAGATTGAAAGAATTCTATCGCCTCCTGAACGGTCATTTTTAATACATCACCTATGGAATGTCCATTTAACTTAATCGCCAATACCGCGTCATTATAGCGCATTCCTTTACAGGTATCGCAAGTCAACCAGATGTCACTCATGAAATCCATGCTGGTTTTTAATTTTCCGTGGCCGCTACAAGTCGGGCATTTACCATTCTTGCTTTGGTAGGAGAAATCCGCTTTTTTAAGTCCCGCGTTTTTTGCTGATTCTGTTTTCGAAAACAGCATTTTTAGCGGCTCTATTATTCCGGTGTACGATACTGGCGTGCTTAATCTACTTTGTGTAAGTGCTTCTTGGTCTATTAATAAGACTTCTTCAAATTGTTCCAATCCCACTACAGATAAACAACCTATGGGGCGTTTCTTTATCCAAGAATTAAATAGTACTTCTTTAATCAGACTCGATTTTCCACTTCCAGAAACTCCAGTAACAGCCGTTATTTGTCCCGAATGAAAATCGACATCTATACCTTTCAAATTATTGGCAAATGCGCCTTTAATTCCAAAACCTTGCCCTTTCGTTTTTTGCTTCTGTACGGGAAGAGTTTGTGGTTCATGAAGCAATTTATACGTCACCGAATGTTTTGCTTTTGCGACATCCGTAAGCTTCCCTTGGTAAACTACTTCGCCCCCTTGGCTTCCAGCACCGGGTCCCATTTCAATAAGGTAATCGGCTGTTTTGATAAAAGACGGATCGTGTTCTACCACAACCACCGTGTTTCCGTTGGCTACAATTCTTTTAAGGGCTTTTGATAACACCGCAACTTGCAATGCATCTAATCCAATAGTAGGTTCATCCAGTACGTAAGTCACGCCAAATAAATGGGTGCTAAATTGCCCTGCAAGCGTTACCCGTTGGCGTTCTCCACCCGAAAGGGAACTCACCGATCTATCTAAGTTTAAATAGCCTAATCCTAAATCAACAATGGTTTGCAAGGATTCTTTCACGGCTGGCAACACCACTTTACTGATGGCCAAAACCACGGTATCTACTTTGGCATCTATATTCTCCATTGATTCCAGACAAGTAGAAATGCTCAAGTGCGAAACTTCATGAATGTTCTTACCTAGAAATTGCGTTTGTAATAATTCCGGTTTTAAGCGGCTACCGTGGCAAGTCTCACATTCCACTCCGTGCAATAAATCTTCTAATCCTTTAATGTTTTTATTATGCAGTTTTCTTTGGTATTCCTCGTCAATGTAATGACAAAGCCCCAACCATTTTGCGGTAATCTCTTGCGTTCCAGTACTTGTTTTGGTAACAAACTCCCACGTTACATTCCACGTAGTATCACCCGTTCCGTACAGAATAGCATTTTGAACTTCATCGGTAAGTTGATTCCATGGGGCATCAATATCCCACTTATTTTGATGGGCTGCTTCTTTTAACGTAGCCATAAATTGCCCATTTACATCGGCATAATACGCTACGGCTTTGTTGGTTGAAATGGCACCATTCCAAATAGATGTATCAGCCGAAACAATCACCTCATCGGGGTCACATTTCAATTTAATTCCCAAGCCTTCACACACCGGGCAAGCGCCTAGATGATGATTGAATGAAAAATGTTGTGCGGTATAAATCTCCCCTTCATGCTGGGCAATGCGTGAATACAACAATCTAAAGGCGTCATACACCCCCGAAAGTGTGCCCACCGTAGAACGTTTAGAGGGAGTTCCCCCTTTTCGGTTAATTCCAATAGCAGGACCTAAACCCGAAAACGAAACCATTTCAGCTTCACTGTTTTGCTGTAAAAAACTGCGGTTATACGTAGATAACGATTCGGTAAATCGCGCATTAGATTCGGCAAACAAAGTATCATACACCAAAGAAGATTTTCCACTTCCAGAAACTCCTGTAACCACAGTCAATTCATTTTTTGGAATCCGGACATCAATGTTTTTCAATCCGTGAGTGGTTACTCCGTTTAGAATGATTTCGTGCTTTTGGCTTTGTTCATTCACCGTTTCTGATACGGGATTAACAGTAGCTGAACGTTGCCCCAATTCCACATGCCAATCGCTCCATTCAATAACGGTTTCATTTTGTTCAATACAGACAATCGTATTGCCTTTTTGCTTAATGCGATCAAACAGTTGGAGTAGCGAATGAATATCATCGTGATGCAATCCAATACTGGGTTCAATAATGATATACAACGTATCTCCGGTATCCTTTTTTTGAAGTTGATTGGCAATTTTTATCCGCTGTGCTTCTC